>JAGRAG010000123.1:11169-12524 GCA_020435025.1 Bdellovibrionales bacterium
ACCATATCAATCACTAAAAAAGGTAAATAAATGATAAAGCCAATTTGAAAAGCTGTTTTCAATTCAGAAATAACAAAAGCCGGCACCAAAACAGTTGTGGGAACGTCTGCTCTTGTGTTTGGCTTATCCATTTTCGACATCTTTACAAATAATGCCAAGTCCGCATCTCTAGTTTGGTGAAACATAAATTTGCGAAGAGGCTTTAAAGCTTCTGTTATCGCCACTTCTTGAGAAATCGTTTCTTTAAGATACGGCTGCAAAGCTTTTTCGTTAATCTGAGTTAACATGGGAGACATTACGTACAGCGAAATAAACAAAGCTAAACCAATAAGAAGTTGGTTTGGTGGCATTTGTTGAGTTCCCAGAGCCTGACGAACAAACGAAAGAACAATTATAATTCGAGTGAAGCTTGTCATCAGAATTAATATTGCCGGGGCCAANNGCCAATACTGTTAACATCAATATCACTTTAATGGCGCTAACCACTTCTTGTGGGTTGTCCGTTGACTTAAATCCTAAATTGACCGAGGGAAGCGTGACCGCCTGAGCAAAGGCTTCCATCGAAATGAAGTAGGCAAACACAAATACGATCAATCTAAGTAACCACCTGTAGCGCTGACTCATATTATAGTGTCCTCATCTTTTTTAGCTTAGTGGCAACCATGTCTTTAATCTGTCCATAGTTGAACTCATCTTTCTCGTTATTTTCTTCAGCAACGCGAGCTACTGAAACACGGTCCTTAATTTTCTCAACCCCATTTTCATCTTCGACCATCGAGTTTAGAGTGCCTTCGAAATTATCTGGGGACTCCTCTGGAATTTCATCATCTATGAGCGCAAGAGTTTTTAGCATAGAAATGTTTTGATCCGTAACCCCGATCAAAATCGACTCTCCAGCGACTCGAATAATCGCTATGCTTTTTTTGGGCCCCAAGTGATGTTGCGTGACAACACGAATATGATTGTCACCCAATGACTTCGTTTTGTGTTTGCTCCACCATTTGGTGAATAAAACCATTCCGATGGCAGCAACCAGAAGCACGACAAAGCTCATAAAAACACGCATTAATGGGCTTCGAGACTCTTCTTTTTTTCCGGCTTCTCCTGCTAGCACAGGAATTTGACTCTCATCTAAATCAGATCTTTTGCCTTTTTTTTCTTTAACTATTTTTCCTTTAGCAACCAAAGGTTCAGCTTCCGAAGCTGAGAGGCTGCGCTTATCTAGCTCTTCGTCGATCTGCTTTTTAAATTCTTCTTTTGCGGTCGCATCCTTTTTCGCCGGGTCATTTAAAGACTCATTTCGAAAATCTTCACCCAACTCTCTTTCAACGATTTCCGTCGCTGAGTAATTTTTT
>JAGRAG010000124.1 GCA_020435025.1 Bdellovibrionales bacterium
GCGAGGACTGTTTGAGCATGAAGTGACCTATCCCCTCCATTTGGTGCAGAACAACTCGGAGGAGAACTGGGCTCTGGATTGTCATCTGTGTTTTCGATTTTTTGCCGTCTCGTCAAACTCTTTTACAGGCCCAAAGTCTTTAACAGATTCTTGCTAAATGCTTCTCGCCATTAATTCCTAAAATGGTTAAGTTTTTGCACCGAAAAGCCATTGGGATTAGCTGGGGGAGGAAAGGTTGCATCAAAGGCACCTTAAATTGGGATCATCTGTTTTTTTAATTTCATTCGTCTTAGGCTGCCAACTTAACTTTCAGCCTTATGGCACAGAAGAGTTCGAGTCACTTTCTCAGCAGTGCCTTTCACGAAAAGCCGTTCAGACTTACAAACAAAATGGAATTGCGATCTTCAACAAACGCGAAAAAGTAAACCTCACCCGACAGGCTTTCACTCCTGGATCGATGAGTAAGTCTACTCCCCAAACATGGAAAGTAAAACAGGGACTACAACTTGCCATGCTTATTAATAATGACTGTGCCATCAAAAGCCCTAAAGAAGATATTTTACATTCCCTTTTAAAGTCAAAGTTTGTCAAACTTCGCAAGGGGCTTCAAGCTCACGAAGTCACCGTTCCCACCCAATGGAACTGGCCTGATTTTCAAAAGCAGATGGAATCCAATGACTGTATCTATCGTGTCACTGAGAATCCAAAAATAAAGTGGATCACCCAAAACCAAGACCCCTTATACACCGATCAAGTGGAATATCTCTCGCCCATTCGAGCAGATCTTGGATGGGAAGACTTCTTTCATCCGGTGGGAGGTATCCAAAAAGCTGTTACCGTCGCTGTCATAGACACTGGAATTGACTATCAACATGAAGATCTTAAAAATCATCTTTGGATTGAAAATGGCAAATATGGCTATGACACAGCCAATGACGATGAGGACCCCAGAGATGATCAAGGTCATGGAACCATGGTCGCTGGCTTTATCGCGGCTCAATCGGAAAATGGACTCGGTGTTCGGGGAATGATGAAAGATCATATACAGATCATGACTTTAAAAGCACTTGACTCACAAGGCTCTGGGACTGTAGCCGATGTGGCCGATGCGATTATTTGGGCAACGGATCATGGTGCGGAGATCATCAACATGAGTCTCGGAGGGCCAGCAAGCTCTGGATCCTCTTCAACACTTAAAGTGATTACCGATGCCATTGACTACGCTCTGTCAAAAAATGTGACCATTATTAATGCTGCGGGAAATGACTCGGCGGACGTAGACAACGAAGGCTACTGGCCTGCTAATAATGGATACAAAGAAGGCTATCTGGTTGTTGCCGCCACAAAAGCTCCGAATAAAACATTAGCTAGTTTCTCCAATTACGGAAACCAACTGGTACAGATCGCAGCTCCTGGAGCTTCTGCTAAAAATTCCTCGGGGCTTCTAACGACAATGCCTGGCAACAAGTACGGAAGAGCCAATGGAACTTCCTTTTCCTCTCCCATCGTCGCTGGCGCCGCCGCCCTGACCGTTGGACTCCTCAAATCGCGTGGACAGGCCTTCACAAACACACAGGTCAAGCAACTGCTTGTTCAATCTGCGAGCACCGTGGAAGGACTTAAGAGTTATGTCAAAGACGGAAAATATCTTGATGTTAAAGCCCTTGCTCGAATGATCAATGATGGCACCACGAATATCATCATTGAACAGCCCCAGGCCCAACATGTGCTCGTCTCTGAACCCGTCGTTTTATCGATTAGATCAACTGCCGAAAACGTTGAGTATCAGTGGTATAAAAATGGTCAGCCGATTTCTGGGGCCACTGGGGCCACCTATCAAATTCCCGAATCACAAATAGGTGACTATGGACTATATCACGTCGTCATCAACCACAACAATTCTGATTTTGCGACCTCAGCGACAGCACAAGTAAAGGTCTATTCTAAATTATGTGAGCCCTAAGCTGAAAAACTATGTTCTGCGAAATGTGGGACAGACAATTTAAGGCTATCGCCAAACGACCATCTTTGAGAATAGAATACTTCAGCTCTCACTCAACGTATTTCATATACGCCTC
>JAGRAG010000125.1 GCA_020435025.1 Bdellovibrionales bacterium
TGATGGGAGCTCTTGGGCCAACAATTGTCGCATTTTTTGTGGTCTTTCCAATAAAAGGTGTAGATGTGCCTATTTCATTTTTTCCTGTTGGATTGCTTTTAAACGGTGCGTGGGGATTTGGTTTGTGGATATTTATGAGCTTGATGGTTCGAAAGAGAAATCCTGAAAAAAATCAAGACTAGCTTTCATTTGATCTTTTTATGGACTCCAATTTTTTATAAGAATATTCCCAGTATAGATATACTCCCGTAACACGACATCTTTCTTAAGAGCGCACCACACTTTGTATAACGGAGTTTGGTGTTCTGTCATAGTACGAAATACCCACTCTTGGCATTTAATTTCATTTTCTTTTCGTTCTGCAGTGTTTTTAGCTCCGCGAAATTCTTTGGATACCTTAGGAATATTTTGATAGTCAGCTTGGTCTTCGATATTAACAACTTCGACTTCTGAGCTATTAATAGGTAAATTTGCAAACACGGGAAAAGAAAATAAGATGATACAAAAGGTGAGGACATATTTCATTCGTAAACTCCCTTTATCCGATAAGATGTAATCAACATACTGCTTGTTTAATATATCTACTAGTTAAACTTTTATGTCCTAGACTTTTGTATGCCTTTGCTTTTTGTTAAATTATTAAGAAGAAAGAGAGTTTAATCAAGTTATATTGAATCTCATTGTTTTTCGATAAAAGATCCGATATGAATCGGCTAAATCTGATTTGGAGTTTCAAATGAAATTGATTTTGACCATCTTGGTAAGTTTTATTTGTATAGTTTCTTTGGCTGACGAAACAGTTAAAAAAGAGTTTCCATCTTTGGGGCTTAAAGTTTTTAGTTTCAGAAATACTTCGGGAGATACGAAGATTTCTGTTTCAGGAAATGGTTTCACTCACATCAGTTTTCACAAGGTTCTCTTTGGAGAAAATTGTGAAATGAAAATGGAAAGAATGGGCGATGAGCTGGTAGTGGAAGTAAATAACAAAGGTGTTTTCAACTCTGGTGAATGTACAGTTAACTTCGATATAAAAATTCCAAAAAGGATCTCGTTACAGCTAAGAAGTGGATCCGGAAATTTTGATGTCAAAGGAACCAAAGGGGAAATCGAATTTAAATTGGGAAGTGGGAATGTAAAGGTCCAAGCGGAAGTGGAAAAACTAGAAGGAATTATAGGTAGTGGATCTGTTGATGTTTCTGGCCTACAAGGAGATGTGGATGTCAAAACTGGTTCTGGCAAGATAGTTCTTAAATATCTTTCTGCTATTGAAAAGGGTCGTTTAGATATAAAAACAGGTAGCGGAACAGCAACGGCCTTTTTTCCGCCCACCATGAAGGTCATTAGCCAGATCAAGTCAGAAAGTGGAAATGTGAATAATGAATTAGGTGAATCCCAAGATGCGCACTTTATAGTATCAATGAAGTCCGGAAGTGGTGACTTAACCATCAAAAAATTGCGATAAGCGGGTGCGTATAATTAGTGAACCCATCCTTGTCTGATTCAGAGAGGACTACTATTCTTTTCGACAGGAATTGGAGGCCTTTGCCCAGGCTGAATAGCTTCTATCTGTGTAGAGTGCGTAGTCGGAATCAATAGAACGACATTGAGACTTAAGATTATTAAAAGCGCTGGACCGTGTGTTTCCGTCGGAATTCACCCACTGGCCTTTGTTGTCAGTATATTCTACTAACCCTAAAGCGCCATAGCTTTTGTAGCCACAATAAGCTTCACAAAAGTAGTTCGTTGCGTAGGACGAACTGGCACCAAAAAAAGTAACTAAAGCAAAAATGTATTTCATAGATAACCTCGTTGAGAATCGGAATTGATTTTCAATTCGATATATTGCGTTATATGAAGTTACACAATGAACACTTGTGAACAGTTTAAAAGGAAGTTTTTACAGTAAATGCCTCCAAGATGAGGAGGGCGGCATTTGTCTTAAATATCTAAAATTATTTGGTTTAGGGCAAATGTCCGATGATGTATTTGAAGAATTTGGCGATGATAAAGGCAGAATTTAATTTGGGAGGTTAGTTATGAATTCCGTTAGAGCTTACGATTTGCCAGTTCGAATTTTTCATTGGGCCTTCGTCACGCTATTTTCAGCATCTTTTTTTATTGCTAAGGTCATTGACGATGAATCAGCCCTATATGTCTATCATATGCTTTCCGGACTTTTGATGGCGAGTTTGGTCCTGTTGAGAATCATTTGGGGATTTGTGGGAACCGAGACGGCACGATTTAAGTCTTTTCGACTATCGCCTAAAGAGCTTAAAGAGTACTTTCTTTCTCTTGTTTCTTCTAAAACCAAGAGGTATCTCGGCCACAATCCTGCGTCGAGTTATGCCGCTGTCGTAATGTTCATTTTAGCTCTTGGCTTGGCTGCAACGGGAATCTTGATGAGTTTAAGAGTGAGCAAGCACTTTTTTGAAGAAGTTCATGAACTTATGGCCAATGGATTTTTACTCCTCAGTGTGGCCCATATACTGGGTGTAATTTTTCACCAGGTAAAACACCAGGATGGTTTAGCGATGAGTATGATTCATGGACTGAAATACGACATAGATTCTGCAAATGGAATCAAGATAAGTCACGGCCCAGTGGCCATAGTATTAGTTGCCTATATACTTTTTGGAGGCTTTGTTCTAGGAAATGGATATAATCCAAATACTGGAGAATTGCATTTACTTGGAGCTACATTGCCATTGGGTGAGAAAGAAGAACATTCGTCTCATGATGGATTTGCTGGTGAAGCTGAGCATGATCAAAAGTCTAGTTTGACAGGAAATGACGATGATAACGATGATGACCATGATCACGATTGAATAGAGGACGCTGAATGTGAACAAAAAAGAAAGATGGATTATTGCTTTCATACTGGGACTGATCAGCATACTCACTTGTTTTGATCTCGCGACTGATATGGGCGAGGGTGTTGTATGGTGGCATTTAGTCATTGAAGGGGGCGTCGCTACGATGGCTCTTGTAGGTGTTTACTTTTTGTTAAAGGGTGCTTTCGAGCTTAAACACTCTTTAGAAACTGAGAAACGACTGTCTGCAAACCTTATTGAAGAATCCAGACAGTGGAAAGAGAATTCCAAAAAGTATTTGGAAGGCTTAAGCTTATCGATCGATCAGCAACTGGATAGATGGCAACTCACACCCTCAGAAAAAGAGGTCGCATTTTTATTAATAAAAGGCTTTAGCTTAAAAGAAATTGCTTTGTACCGAAAAACGGCGGAAAAAACCACGCGAGCGCAGGCAACTGCTGTGTATTCCAAGGCGGGTCTTTCTGGAAGATCACAGCTCGCTGCTTTTTTTCTCGAAGATCTGTTGTTACCACAAAAGTAAGTTAATATACTTACAAAAAAATAGGGGAGTGAATCTATTCCCTATCCTCGAATTTTCTTTTGGCTCTTACGTTTTTGTGGATGCTCTTCCACCGTCTTTTGGAATTTGACATTTCTTGCTTATCTGTTTTTCTAATAGAATACTTGATTTCCTTTAAAAGCTTTAAGTAGCTTTCCCAATCTTTTAGAGACAATTCACCCGACTCTAGAGCTGACTGAATGGCGCATCCCGGTTCCGTTTCGTGCTGGCAATCTGAGAATCGACATTGGCTTAGACGTTGGCTAATTTCGGGAAATGTATCCTGTAGACTGGTTTCAGATCCGTAAACTTGTACAGCTCTAAGACCGGGAGTGTCGATGATCATACCATAACCCGGAATAGAAAATAGTTGCCGCGTAGTTGTCGTGTGTTTTCCCTTGTCGTCATCATATCGAATCTCTCGGATTTTTTGTTGGTGATGTCCCATTAGGAAATTAACTAAGGTGGATTTTCCCACCCCTGAAGAGCCCACAAAAACAGAGGTCGACCCTTCAGGCATAAGCATTAAAATTGCATCTCTTCCAATATTTTCTACAGTGCTTGTAGCAATCACCTCTGTTTTTAATTGGCTCGAAAGAGTATCGATTAGCTGACAGGGGTCTTCCGTTAAGTCTACTTTAGAGAGAATGATCACGGGTTGTGACCCTCCCTCTTTAACTAAGACCAAGTAACGTTGTAGCCGCTTTATATTGAAATCTTGATTTGCTGAAGTAACAATAAAAACCCTATCGACATTGGCAGCGAGGACTTGCTCTTCATCATTATCGATTCGGGCCAGTTTGGACTTTCGATCAAGTACTGACAAAATAACCGCGGCGGTTTTATTTTGTTCATCAATAAACTCTGGAGATATCGTCACCCAATCTCCAACGGCCAATGATTCAATCGGTTGGCCAGTATAATATAGGTTAATTTCTTTTTCAGAAGTTCGAGCGCTAATATGTGATCGAAAGATCGCAGTCACTCGCGCTATTTTTGATGTGTCGGTAGTGTTGCTTTCAAAAAATGCAGACCACCCCATTGCATTTAAACTCATTGGGAGTTCTCCTTATAATTTAAGAAAAATAAAAAGACGGAGTGATCAACGATAAAGATCGGAGATCACGAATAATTTATTTGAGACAATCATCGAAACCTCCTTAGAAAATGGCAAGAACACCACAGATGTTTAGTCTATATCTATCCGCTGAAGATTGTCTACTGAAAATTAAGGGTATCAAAAATCAAACTTTGAAAGTGTGAGATTTTCTTCCAGGGTTCTCTGATAATCGTTTAAAGAAATACTAGAAAACTTGGGTTGTTTAAGAAAATAGTCTAAAATCTCTTTTTTTCCACTATTTGTGGTGTCGAGCTTGTCGAATTTGCATTCAGCTAAAAGATCGATACATTGGATGCAGCTCATGGCTTCATCGATCCAATCTCTAATGGCAAGGCTTGCGACGTCTTTAGGAAAGTTCAGTAGTTTGAGAGCAGACGCTTCAACCTCATCAAGCCAGCTAAGTAACTGGCTTTTTTGAGACTCGAGGGGGCTGTGTTTTTCTAAAAACTTTCGAAAATAGCCTAGAGCGTGTGTATGAACTTGATATTTAATCATATCTTTTAAAACTTGTTGGCATAAGACATTGTGGCTGCCCTCCCAAGACTCGTACACAATTGAATCTCGATAGAGTCTAGGAAGAACACTAAACTCTTCGATAGCGCCATTTCCTCCTAAAACCTCAATCGCTTTTAACACGGATTGTGTCGAATGAATGGAGGTCCAATATTTATTGGCATTCACAAAGAACCGAAAAGTCCAGACCTCTTCGTCGCTTGCAGAATTCGTATTCATTTTCTGTACTAAATGGGCGACATGCATCGAGGTAGCTAGTTGAGCCGCGGACTGTGCTTTTAGGTAGGCAATTGTTTTTTGCACAAGGGGGAACTCGTTGATTGTCTTGCCGAATGCAGACCTGATTTCAGCATACGATTTTGCTTCCATATATGCCCTTTGTGTCAGGCCAGCTGAGGCGAAAGCGTTATACAAGCGAGAAGTGTTTAAAACAATTTCAACGACATTTTTAAAGCCATCATCGAAGCTCCCAACAGGGTAGGCGATGAGCCCATTTAAATCAATTTCTGCTGAAGCCATGGAGCGAGTTCCAAGTTTGTACTTTAAACGCCGAATAGAAAAGTGATTTGGAGATCCATCATCCAGATAACGAGGAGCTACAAATGTCATGAGTCCCTTAGTTCCAGACTTTGCTCCATTGGGTCGAGCTGTTAATACGAAAAGACCGGCATCTATGACCGAACAAAACCACTTTTCTCCATGGAGTCGCCAGGACCCGTCGCAGTCTTTGACGGCCACAGTTGCATTGGCTCCAACATCAGAGCCGCCCTGAAGCTCAGTTAAAAACTGTGAGGCATGAAGGTGCGTGTCGTAACTAGGGTCTAACAGTTTCGGAAGGAACCGGCTTTTTAAGTCAGCGGATCCTACCTTCTGGATAAGTTGTATCGCCCCAGCGGTGCAGGCAAGAGGACAGGCGTGCCCACCTTCTCCGTTCTGCGCGAATAAATAAAATAAAGTGAGTTGGATAAGATCTTGACCTGGCTGATCGTACATTGCCATTATATTTGAGTCGTAGATTCTTCTGCCCATTTCGTGATATCCGGGGTGAAAATCAATTTCTTGAAGAGAGTTTCCGAAAGAATCCCAAGCCTTTAACTTAGGTAAGTTTTCATCGCGGTTGGTCTCAATAGCCAAAGAATTTAAGGTTTTTGCGGCTTCACTTCCTGATTTGTTAAGAAGATTCAGATAGGGGAGAAGAGCATTCTCTCCAATCCAAAAAAACAAAGAAGATTGCAAATTTCGATTCTTGCTAAAAAAATTATCTGGCTTCTGCAATTCCCATTTTTGAAGTAGCTCTCTTTGTTGATCGAATAAGGAATCGCTCATAGGTCACCCCTATATCTGTGCATCCGACATGAGATGTGATTCGATTAGATCCACATCTTCTTTACTAAAAAGATTTTTCCAAGATTCTTCGCGAATTTTATCAAGCTTGGTGGTTTCCTTAAGAAATTCTGGTAGTAGCGGACTAGGATCTCCACTAGCTATCATTGTCGTATTGGATTCATATTGTTCAAAAGAATACAAAATATCACGATCGGACTCTTGCGCTGCCTCTTCAGATTTCTGAAGTGATTGAAAATCACTCAGCAGCCGGCTTCTAATCTCATGAGGAAGCACAAGGGGAGAGAGTTTGGGTGGGCTGACTACCGTGTGGGCACAAATGTTTTTGGGATATCTTCGACCAGATTTTTTTCTTTCTAAGTACCATTTGAGAAGATCCAGACATTTGTGGGCATTCAGTGCAGATAAGGTGGAATTTACATAACAAACTAAATTATCACTAGGATAACTTTCGAGCTTGTCAAAATTTTTAAGGACATTGTCCCATTTACTAGGATATCTGACGTAGTCATTTACTTTAGAGGTGCCATCAATGCTAATACCTAAGTTGACCAGTTTGAAATGAGGCCATAGAGCGATCGCTTTTTCAGGCAAAACAGTAAAGTTAGTTGCGTATTCTAGTGTAACAAGTGGGGCAATAGATCGATCTATAAGTAGCTGAAGAAAGTTGTAGTGTTTTTCAGCTATCAAAGGTTCGCCTCCGGCCATATAAATATGGCGCAGAGTTTTAGCGTGAGATTCCAGTTGATTCCAAAACCGAGATTCATTGTGCCACGAAAAAAGTTTTTTATCAGATAGTTGCCATTTGTTGCTAGGGTTTTTTTCAATTTCAACAGAGACCTCGTCAATCGTAAATTTATTTGTATTTCTTAGTTGAACAAAATCCGAATACCAAAGAGTAGAATCTCCAGGCCAACACATGCGACAAGCTAAGTTACAATTATTTCCAAACCGAATATCGATTGCATAAATAGGGGTATCTTCTGAGATCTCTCCGTCTTCCTGTGTTATTCTTCTTGCATCTAGCTCGTCAAAAATAGGGCCCATTCGATCTATCTCTCCGAGTCTTTTCGAATACACGCCGTACGTTTCTTGGTCCCAACAAGTTTTACAGGCTGGAAACTTCTTACCCGCCAATAGGTCGGTGCGCATTCTTTTTAACAAGGAGTGATTTCGTATGTCTTTGACTTCGTTTTCCTCACAGTGAAGATTGGTTCCCCGTTCTGACTTTAGAAGACCCTGCCCATCGGCGGTGCTGACTTGGCAACAGCTGCGAAAATTTCCAGAATTTGTAACTGATAAAGAAACCCAAGGCACGGGACAAAATGTATTGTTTCGAATATTGGAATCGATCGGAAGCTCCTAAAGTACATTAAAATAGCACATTCTGTATTTTTAGTACGGTCAATTTCTTAGGCCTAGAATATTATATGAATTTGCGCTGCGCGTGAATCGAAATCAGGTTCTTCAGATTGTATTTAAAATTCTTATGTTAGGGATAGTTAAAATAAAAATCGCCTTTTATAGTGTCTTTCAGTAGAAATAGGAGTGGGATAACCATAACATTCGCATGAATTCAATAAAGGGGGATAATTTGAATATTCTATTTATGTGTGTCGCAAATTCGGCGCGCAGTCAAATGGCTGAAGGAATTGCTCGAGATATTCTCGATAACCATACTGTAGTTCAGAGCGCGGGTTCCCATCCAACTCAAGTGAACCCATTAGCGGTGACGGCACTGGATGAAATTGGTATAGACATATCAAAACACAGTTCGAAAACTGTGGAACAAATCAATTCGAACTTTTTAGAGAATTTAGATTTTATTATTACACTTTGTGATGAAGAAGTTTGTCCCGTCTTAAATAATCCGTATGCACAGAAACTTCATTGGCCTTTTCCTGACCCTGCTATACAGGTAGGTACCGATGAAGAGCAACTAGATAGATTCCGTGCCGTTAGGAATGGTTTGCGAGAGAGAATTATGACATTTGCAAATGCAAGAAGTATAGAGAAATCAAGCTCTTCGAGAGAAACACAAGCTTCTTTGTTTTGATATTATAAGAAATCTTTTAGACTTTTTTTATTAGTTTAGTTTTAGAGGATGAGAGAAGGAAGGAAAATGAAATCGAATTCAATCAGTGATCAAGTTTACAAGTTATATGATGAATACTGCCATGGAGCTATGGACCGACGAGAGTTTCTTAAGCAAGCGGCTTCACTTCCTTTCGTAGGAGGTCTTTCGGGTTCTGCTATGGCCCTGGCTTTATTGCCTGATTATGCAAAAGCACAAACGATTTCTTTTACAGATGAGCGCATTAAAGCGAACTATGTCGAGTATCCGTCTCCTGGAGGAAATGCAAAAACGATGCGAGGCTATATGGTGCATCCTCGAAAGAAGGGGAATTTTCCAGCCGTACTGGTCGTACATGAGAATCGAGGGTTGAACCCATATATAGAAGACGTCGCTCGCAGAGTGGCAACGGAAGGGTTTGTAGCTTTCGCGCCGGATGCGCTCTCTGCTGTAGGAGGTTATCCGGGGAATGATGATGACGGGAAGGCCATGCAACAGAAATTAGACAGTCAAAAGATCTTTGTGGATATGAAAAATGCAGCTCATTTTTTAAAAACACACAGGCTTTCTAATGGAAAATTGGGAGTGACCGGGTTTTGCTTTGGTGGAGCCGTTAGCAATTATTTAGCTGTAGAGTTAGGTTCAGATTTGAAGATAGCAGTTCCTTTTTATGGAACGGTTCCCAATTTGGAGAAGACTTCAAGTATTAAAGCAAGTATGCTCATTCACTATGCGGAAGACGACCCTCGAGTGAATGCGACTCGGGAGCAATATAAAGAGGCGTTAACAAAATCCAGTATTCAGTTTGAAATGTATACTTATTCTGGGACACAACACGGATTTCATAATAACTCTACGCCACGATACGATGAAACTGCGGCGAAACTAGCTTGGGAAAGAACCCTTAAGGCCTTTAAGAAATATCTAGGTTAGTTCCTCATTTCCACTAGTTTTAAAAAAATCGTTGTCAACAGAGCTCTTGAATTCTGACTTTTTCATAAAAAGTCTTTTAATTTCAATTATATAGAACAAAATTGTTATTTGATGGCTTTTCTTGACAAGAGACTGATGGTCACTTATATATGAAAAATAGATGACCAATGGTCTCTTAACAGGAGTTATGTATGAAGCAAAAAAAGGTGATATTGATTACTGGTGCCAGTTCAGGAATTGGCAAAAAAACTGCTGAAAAACTGATCGCAGCGGGTCATGTTGTGTATGGGGGGGCGCGAAGAGTGGAGAGAATGCAGGATTTAGAAAAGTTGGGTGGATACCCTCTTCATCTAGATGTCTCAGACGACGCTTCTATGAAAGCTGCTGTGGATAAAGTCGTGGTGGAACAGGGAGGGATTGATGTTCTTGTCAATAATGCCGGATTCGGATTGTATGGAAGCGTAGAAGACACAGATATTAACGATGCACGTTATCAGTTTGAGGTAAATTTATTTGGTTTGGCAAGAATGACACAATTAGTGACTCCTCATATGAGAAAGCGGAAATCGGGTAAGATCATAAATATCTCGTCTGTTGCCGGAAAAATATATACTCCACTTGGAGGGTGGTATCATGCAACGAAACATGCCTTAGAGGGACTGTCTGATTGCTTGCGCTTTGAGCTTAAGCCGTTTGGAATTGATGTTGTGATTGTTGAGCCTGGCGTGATTCAGACAGAATTCGGAGATGTCTTAACTTCTACACTGATGAAGCGGTCTGAAGGGGGAGCCTATGAGGCATTGGCTAGGCAAATTGCGGATACAACGGAAGAGATGTATAAAAATGGCGTGGGGTCGTCGCCCGATTTAATTTCTGGTACGATCATGAAGGCTATTGAAAGTAAAAAGCCACGGACAAGATATTTGGTTGGAAAATTGGCAAAGCCAATGCTTTTTTTACGAAATTGGCTTGGTGATCGAATATATGATAAAGCTCTAATGGCTCATTTAAAATCTTCATAACGTGTTAGGAGTTGCAATGGATTGGCAGCGCGCCAGAACGCCTGAAAAAATAGAAGAGCGAAAGGAAGCTATTTTGGCGGCTGCTAAAGAATTGTTCCAGAAAAACGCTTACGAAAACATAAGTTTAAATGGGATTGCTGCCCACGCCGGGTTTACAAAGTCTAATGTCTATAGGTATTTTTCAACTAGAGAAGAGATTTTTTTGACTATATTTGTTGAGCTGTTAGAAAAATGGTCTCGGTCTATTTTGAAAATGTACAAAAATTTTGACAACCCTGTTGATTTACATTCGTTTTCAAAAGACTTCATAGAAGTGACGACGAAACATCAGCGGTTTTTGGAGTTGTGCTCTTTAGTGTTCATTTCTTTGGAGAAAAACAGTTCTGCTGAACAATTAATTGAATTCAAAAAATACACCTTGAGTTTATTCTCAGAGCATCATCGAGAGCTCAAACGCCTCTTTCCGGAATTGACCTTTCTAGGAACAGTAACATTTTTAAAAATGGCTCATGCCACGCTTTCCTTGTTATGGAGTTCATCCAATCCAAATGAAACTCTTAAAGAGGTATTGCGGACTCCTGAGTTTCAGCCTTTAGCTCCGGACTTTTCAAAAGAGGCCGTTTTTGCTATTGCTATTTTACTTGAAGGGATCTTAGCCCCCTCCAATCAGGATATGTTTGCAGAATAAGAAGTTAAAAAGTCAATTTTGTGTCTTTGCCGACTTACTTCATAGCCACGTGTGTAGCGACGTTTTTAAGTGCCACTAGATCAGAATACGTAAGAAACTTAGATGTAACGAGTAACAGTTGCTCTTCTTTTAGATACCCAATGAGTTGCTGTGGAATACTTACTCGAGTGACTTGCACTTCATCTTCAGAAATGACGATCGAATGTGACGAACTGCTTGCGACCCCATCTTTTCCCATTTGCTTCATTTTTCCAATTGCTGTTTGTTTGGCACCGTTTAGGAGTTGACTGGCGTTGACAGCGTTTAATGAGATTCTACGGTATCCGACTTTCAGAGCTGTTGCTATAGGAAATTTTCTGATTCGCTTGGTACTTTTTAACGTTGATAGCAATCCAGAACCATTCACTGCTAACATAATCATATTATAAGCAATTTTTGAGTTCGCCTCTTTGAGTTCTTTATATGGTACCAGTCCTGAAATCCAGTAACTTTCCGTCTCTTTTTTCTCTAGAAGAGCTTCAGCAAAGCCCTTAACATTAAGGCTGACCGCTGCGGAGCCGCAAGGAAGTCCTAAAAAAAGGCGTCCAGAGGGGCCGGCAAGATTTGAAGCAAAAGCACATGCGCCGAATCCAAGAGCGATCACAGTTGACAAATTTTTCTCAATCCACGCAACGATCCCGGTATCTTCTTGTAACTTTGCTTGTATAGATGCATAGGTTTCCGAGTACTCTGGGTGTTGCTCTAGTACATCTTCAATGGAATTTGATAGTGCAAAGTACTCATGGACGGCATTTAAGTCTTCTGTAATATACATAAAGGCGGCATCTAGTTTTTTTAGATATATTTCAAAGGCTTTTAAGATATCGTTTTGTGTTGGCCTTTCGGAGTTTAAATACATTACAAAAGGATAGCGTTCGGCGATGGCTTTTATACGATTTTTGTAGTGTGTTTGAGCCCAATGAGTTTCTTGATTTAAAAAGCGCTCTTTAAGTAGCTCAAAGTGAAAATCCGACTCATTAACAAGTTTTTCACGATCTATTTTTTCTTTCCACCTCATTTCCATAGTCTTACGATCGCGGTCTACAATTGTCATAGCTTGGGAGTATTCATTTTTAATAGAAGAACTTGCAGGCCCTCGTGCAACTTTTATTATCGGCAGCCCAGAAAGATTCACATAACGACGTCCCTGACGAATGGTTTGCCACTGATCGACCATGATAAGAGTGCGATACTGGCGATTCACCTCTTGAATGACTTGTATATAAGTATTGATCTCTTTTTTCATATCAGTTTGGCAGCTGCTCAATGATTTAAGACACTCAATGAACCATTGAATTTCTTGAATTCTTTGAATGGTGTCTCTTGCGGCAAACTCGCCAACTGTGGTTAGAAAGCGTTGCTCTTTCAAAGTTAGGGGAAGATCAGACTTTGCAAAACAGGCTAGGTGCGTGATTGAACAAATAACAACAATGGTCTTCTTTAAAGGGCTCACATTTACCTCTCTATTCAGCCTCAATCGAAATCGAGGCTTTTGAGAGGTGTTTACAACTGAAGTGCCAATTGAATTTTTACTCTATTGCCAAAATATTTGACACTTAGAGCATGGTGCGATTTGGCTCCAGAAATTTTTTTGAATTCTTGAGCCAAAAATTGTTACAAAAGGTCCATCGTAGAATAAATAAAGGGATCAGTCTTTTACTAGTGACAACTTTCCACCGCCGGTGAAGAACAATGCGGTGTAAATCGTAAGATACAAAAGTGCCATTTCTTTTTTTGCAAAAGGGTCAGCTCCATGAGCGATGAAAGCAGCTACGAGCATTGTAAAAATAAGTGGAAGAACAGCGAGTCGAGTTTTAATGCCTAAAACGACTAATAGAGCACACAAAAACTCGGCAAAAGTGGCAAGAGCTAAAGAAAATGTGGCTCCTAGGCCTAAAAAATCCAAAAACTGAACTGGCTGATCTGAAAGAAGCATATTTAACTTCATATATCCATGCGTTAGCATGAAACTTCCGCTTACCACTCTTAAGATAAATATACCAATCATAGGATCAACAAACTTCAATTGCTTCATAATGGCTCCTTGGATTCAAAGGTCATACCTTGAGATATTGTAATATATATTAAAGAAATTGAAATCAGATTTTCTTTACAAATTCGGACTTTAAACCCATTGCGCCAAAGCCATCAATTTTACAGGCGATGTTATGCCCATCCGGGCTGTCTGGTTCCAAGCGAATATTTTTTACTTTCGTACCGGCCTTTATCGGTGAAGTTGAGCCTTTTACTTTTAAATTCTTAATAACTGTGACGCTATCTCCATCATTTAAAACATTTCCATTGGCATCCTTAACGATTATTGAATCAGATGTTTCTAAGTTTTTTTCCTCATTGGGATTCCATTCAAAGGAGCACTCAGGACAGATCCATAGAATTCCATCCTGATAAGTATAGGTTGAGGAGCATTTAGGACAGGGTGAAGGAGTATCGGACATTTTGACCTCTTGTTAAACTGTTTCCAACATATCTACTGCATACCGACGGCAAAGTGACGATTTATACAAGCGATACAGAAACAACAAATCTATACTGCATATTAGCGTCATTTCATTTTTATCATTTATACGCTACATAATATAGTATTAATTCGTGACCTTCGTGCCTTAGTGATTCATTTTTTATAAATAGAGGTCGACTGTTGTCAGCAAGGGGTTCGGGCCGGCAGTGATGAAAGTGGGGGACAATGGATGCTACGGAAGTCATAGAATTTTGGTTTCAAGAAATAGATTCTAAGTTTTGGTGGGTGAAGGACTCGAATTTTGATGAAACTTTGAGGCAAAGGTTTTTAGACACGCATAAAAAGGCGAGACAAGGAGAACTGAATTCCTGGAGAGTCAGTGCTTTGGGTCGTCTTGCGGAGATTATTGTATTAGATCAATTTTCCAGAAATATGTTTAGAGATGCCCCGCAAGCCTTCGCTTATGATGGTATGGCGCTTGTGTTAGCCCAAGAGTCCATTTCTCTGAAAGTTGAGGATCAGCTAACGAACCAACAAAAGTCATTCTTGTTTATGCCATTCATGCATAGCGAGTCCAAGGCAATACATGAAAAAGCTGTAGAACTTTTCTCTCAATCAGGACTTGAAGGAAACCTAGATTTTGAGCTTCAGCACAAAAAAATTATAGATCGATTTGGAAGATATCCTCATCGAAATAAGATCTTAGGAAGAAAATCAACTCCTGAAGAGTTAGCTTTTTTAAAAGAGCCGGGCTCCTCTTTTTAAATCTGGGTCACAAAGAGATTAAAACATCATATTCGTCGACGAGGGAGTTCGTTTGTTTATGTTTGATTTTCTTGGTTCTTGAAGATGAATCTGAATAGTCATTTTTCCATTTCCGCGTGTGAGTATCAGCTTTTGATTCACAAAGATCTGTGCAGTCACTTTTTGGGGTGGCTCTTTTTTGAGTGATGCACGAATAGCTTTTTCAACTGTGGAGCCTTTTTTGAGAAAATTGTCCTTTCCATAAACAGCATCTAAAGGAATGTATACCTTTATTTGATGAAATCGGTTTAGATTTTCTTTTAATAAAGAACGTAAGGCTGTACGTAAACAGGCCTCCATGTAGCCACCAATAATTGTCACATCGGGAGAGCTCAAAGCAATGTCATTTCTACCATGTTCGGAGACTATGATTTCTGTCTTTTGAATTTGGGGAAGAAAATGAAGGTAATTTTCATAAGTAGGTTTTGATGAGTCAGGTTCGAGTTGAATGCTCTTGTTTGAGTGTTGTATTTCTTTTTTGAGGTTTTCTGTTTCGACGAGTGTTATAACTCGTTTTTTTTCACTTAAAAATTTCTCTACTACCCTATTAATTTCTTCTCGAGATTCACCATCAGCATAGTAGTTAGTTGGGTGGACGACCAGTAGGGTTTCTGTGATTTCAATGGCATTGACCTCATAAAAACCAAAGTTAGAAAAAATAGTGAAAATGATATAAAGATAGAGTTTTTGATTCTTCACTTTCTTATTTTAGCAATAGATAAGCGAAGTTAGAACTGGACCTGGCTCTTCGCCCATTGATTCTGCTCAAGTAAAATGAAAGGATTCGGCGTCTATTTTCTCACACTTCGACGACATCGATTCGCGTTGTCTGCAACAAGCTCTTCATAAGCTTTGTACAGTCCAGCAGATTTTATATGTTCGATGACTGAGTGATTTAAAAGGGTGATTTTCCCTTCTTTTTCTAAAGAAGTTAGCCAATCTATAACTTTACTTACTTCATCTAGATACAGTCGAGCCGTTTCTTGATGAAAGCCATAATGAAATAAAACTTTATTGTCACCGTTTCTAATAGATCTTTTTAAGGAATTTCGGGCCATTTCTCTAAAGTGCTCTGCGCTAACGTAGTCCGCTAAACCCATATTGTTCGGTACTTCAATGATCCCTGCTCTTTGGCGTGACTTTGTGAATTCAGTGATTGTTGACCACAGCGAGTCGGCTTTTTTCTGTAAAAGAGAACGAGGGTAAAGATTTCGAATCAATCTTGCTGGGACAGCCGAAGAATCTATAAGGATTCCCACCCGTTTTAATGCTGACCATACTTTGGGTCCACTCTGCCAGCCGCCTGCACGAAAACTGGTTGGTTGTGGAAAGCCTCTTTTGCGGAGTTCTAGGATGCTAAATTCAAGCATTTGGGTAATTTCTCTAGTGCTGTATTCATCCAAAGGAACATCCGAGCCTCTTTCTCCATGAAACCTTTCAGGTAAGTGATTTCCTAGATAGCGAGGGTGACTCTTAAATGTGACCCCCGACGCTTCCACAAAATTTTTCCAACCATGAATATGAACCCCTAAGTCATCTCCTGGTCGAATAAGAGAGAGCAAACGTTTACTGATCTCATCTCGGTCTTTGGACCAGCTTTTTGTAAAATAAGCGGCGTTCATGAAATGTATCAGCTTGATTGTCGGATACTGTTTTTGAAATTGCCTTATAGCTTCTAAATCGGTGGTTCGGATCTTATCACCTTCGTAATCTATAGAAATCAGAAGCTCGACAACGACCTTGGAGTCAAGGCTCTTCGCTTGAGAGAGAGTCGAAATGAAGCAACTCAAAACCATTCCGAGAGCGGCTAAATAATGTCTATATACTTTTAGCATATCTGATGAGCTAGCAATATTGTGGCCACAAAATTTATACTAGAAGAGGCAGTCACCAAACGGCTATCTTTGAAAATAAAATACTTCAGTTCTTACTCAACGCATTTCATATACGCCTCCTTCGATCTGAAATATTTTATTTCCAAATCTGACCATTTCGCGAAAGCCTCTGGAAGCGAATTGAGCAGCAAACGAGGTGTATTTTTCCAAAATTTTCGAAAACCTTTGTAGATTCTATGTGGCTCAAATGGAATAGTTAATTAGGTAAATAAGGTCTTAGAGTTTCTATTTTGAAATTTCTTCGGTTACAGGAAAATTCAGTCTTTGTCCGAGTTTTCGTGAAAAAGATAGAGCTTCATCAGAATGGGTAAAATAGCCATCTTCAATGAGTTTAATATTGTTTTTATATGATTTTGTATGATGGACTAAGTAAGGTACAAATTGCTCCTTCACTCGTCTTTCTGAATCATAACTTCGAATCACTTCGATAGACTGAAACTCAGAAAGGTTTCGTTCCTTATTTTGAGAAAAGAAAACCCAATCAGTTTTGAAGACAACCTTATTTGGAAACAGTTGAATTTCTCGAATCACTGACCAAGTTAATATAATAACCAGAGCAAGAATAGAGATAAAAAATGATAGACCGTAAACAAATTCCCAAAAAGTATAGTCAACAAAAAAAACAAAAGACCACCAAAGAATGACTGCCAAAAGAATTTTGAAAGCATAAATTCTATATTTATAGGAGCTGATCTTGAGGATATACGGAATATCAAATGAGGTTGGGTACTTTGCCGACATATGCCCCGACTATACAGTAGGCACTGTATTTAGTCATTGCAAATTTCGTGTTCAGATTGTTGGTTTCTAAGACTGTCTCTGGGCGGCTAATTTGAATCAGACTGTCATCTTTCTTTTTGCGAAGAACTTAAGCTTGCACTCATCACGGGTGCGGATCTCTTGATCTTCTGATTAAGCCAAGACCTAAATTGCATGGCATAAGCTTTTTGCGGATTGCGGAATTTATCTGGGACGAGTGTAAAAACAAACATTTCGCTAAACCATTCATGTAGGTTTTTTTTGGAGTAAGGGGTTGGATAAAAACCAAATTTATTTGGCTCCTTTCTGGAAAGAAGTGAGGGATCAAAGAAACTTGTCGGTTGAGTCTCTACGGCATCTACTACTTTAAACTGAGAGGCTATTTCCAAAAGATCGGTGGGAGAGAGAAATTGAAAAGTATAATAGTGTCCTATTTCATGCAAAAATGTTTTGTCGAATTCCTTATTCTTTTTTCCATTAAAATGTGTGATTCCTTGAATGCTCATTGCATTCAACTCGGGATGGAAGGCAGCTAATTGTGTATTGGTATAACCGTGCCCAACAAAGGCATACATTATAATTATAGAGTTACTGTTAGAAAGAAGAGCTAATTCATTCTCACAGACTTTTAGTGCCGCAGATAAATTCTCTAGAGAGTGCTGATCAGTATGATTAATTGCCAAAATCCCGCATCTTAAGAACAGCTTTTCTTGAAGATCATTTATGGATGAGTGTTTCATTGTTGGCTCTATCTTTAAGTGAGCAGGAACCTTTGTGATTTTAGGAAGGATTTTTTTGTCAAAAGGATGGGGGTCTAGGAAATTAAGAATCTGATCATTGTCCCAGTCAGGGTCGTTGGGAACCAAATGCGATAGCATTCGGCCGCGATCCATAATTTTCCAATCCTTGATGCCATCTGAATCCGAATCTAAGTATAAATGATTAAGAATACATTGAAGAGTTTTCAAGCTCGTCTTATCACCCGATTTGAATTCGTTGTGACCTGTAAGGGCGCGTATCATTTTGATAGCGGAATTTATTGAACCAGGATTTTTTACGACTTTTAATTCTGGCGAAATAACGGGATATTGTACATTAGGATAAATAGAGAATAGACGACATTGTAATTCTTCGGCAAAGCCACTGTGAAAACTCAACAATGAGGTAAATAGAATAGATCCGATCAGAATAGATCTAAATATTTTTTGGACTTGTGTTGGAAACTTTATTGAATTTGTCATCTTGTTAAAAGATCTCAACATTTATTGGGGCAGTAAACCATTATTATTAAATTCGGGAAAAATTCACTTATGGCATAAGATATTCCAATTTTACGAATAGCCACTCCACAAATTATTTTATGTGCTCAATGTTTTTACTCTAGAAAAGGGGGAAAAATGAAGTATTTGGCATTGATGTTGATAGGATTATTTGCCTGGCCGGATCTGGCCGATGGCATGGACATGAACAAATCTATAGATTCTGCAGTTTTGGAGTTTGACTTAGGCACTTCTAGACTGACTAATAGTCAAAAGATTCAAGTTCGTGAGCTTGTTCAAAAGGCATCAGAAATGAGTGATGATACGAGATTGGGCGTCGCTGCGTGGTCGGATGAGCCTTTTCCTGGAAATGAGAAAGAGTTGAGCGACGGAGAGCAAGATTTAGCACAAGCTCGATTGGAAGAAGTGCAAATGTACGTACAGTCTTTGAACTACCAGGGTTCATTCGATAAATTCAATATGGCGAAGGGCTCTAACTGGTTAGCCCGCCTATTTAATTCAGATTCCAGTGAGCTGAAATCAGTTTTCGCAAAAGAAGACATTGGTGACGACGTTCTCAAATCGAAGTACCAAGTGTATAAAGATTTAGGGGCTCCTCAAAGAGTTGTTCTGGTTTTAACCGACTCTCAAGCAAAGCGAGCTCCGGATCGAGATATGATTCCAATGTATGAGTGAGTTCATATGTTAGAATCGTAAATTGGCATTTTTTTAACCCCCTTCTGGGATTAGAAGGGGGGAGTGCCTTGGGCTTCTATTGTTGAAGCGCTATATGTTCTTGATTTATGTCAATTCTAGAACTAAACACNNCTTATTATTTTTGTTAAAAGCTTTTTGGTAGGGAAGTAATCATAATGAGTGTCAAGATTGAATCTGTTAGTGGGCGGGAGTTAGAAGATTGGTTAGATAGACTAGCGGAACTTAGAATAGAGGTTTTTCGAGAGTACCCCTATCTATATGAAGGTGACATTGACTATGAAAGAGAGTATCTACAGACCTATGTGAAGTCTGCTCGTTCGCATATCGTCTTAGTTTTAGATGATACCAAATTAGTTGGTGCTAGTACGGCTATTCATATTATGGATGAGTCGGAAGAATTCAAAAGTCCATTTATTAAAAATCATTACGACCTTTCAAATATTGTCTATTTTGGAGAATCTATCATTAAAAAGGAGTATCGAGGGCAGGGATTGGGCCGTCGTTTCTTTGAGCTGCGAGAGACTTTTTCTAAGCAAATACTTAGTGATCTCAAATGGACCACATTCTGTGCGGTTGAGCGGGAATGCAATCATCCTTTACAACCGGAGGGGTATAAAAATTTACATGGGTTGTGGGAGAAAATGGGTTATAAGAGAATTGATCAACTAAAGACTCAGTACCGATGGAAAGACATTGACAAAGACATCGAGGATGCCAAAAATATGGTTTTTTGGACTAAGCCTTGGAGCTAAAAGTAGTGTATTCGAGTGATCTATTTGAAGAAATCCATCCTCTTGTTTCTCAGTTAGAATCTCATAAAATTTATAGTTTTATAGATTCCTATGAACGTCTTCAGTTTTTTATGGAAAGACATGTATTTGCTGTATTTGATTTTATGAGCTTGGCAAAATCTCTTCAAATGGCATTCGCCCCTTCGACACAAATATGGCTGCCACCCCAAAACAGTAAGTTAGCTCGATTTATGAATGAAATTATTTTATGTGAGGAATCAGATAAGGTTCCAGGGCATTCAGCGATGAGTCACTTTGAGATGTATTGTATGGCAATGGATGAGGTTGGTGCTAATAGTCAACGTGCCATTGACTTTGTTGAGGGTATTAAAAAGTGGGGATTAGAAGAGGCATTATTAAAATCCACACTCCCCATAAGTTCCATCAAGTTCATGACATCTACATTTAATACGGTGAATTTTGGACAGAGTTGGGAAATTGCTGCTTCCTTTTGTTTTGGTAGAGAGAAGGCCATTCCTGGAATGTTTAAAAAGTTTATTGAAAAGATGGGTGTTTCCAATGCGGAGGCGCCAATGTTTTTTACCTATCTCAATAGGCACATCGAGGTGGATGGGGATTCTCATGGGCCTTTAGCTATTGAAATGTTAGAAGAGCTTTGTGGCCATCAGCCACATAAGTGGCAACAAGCAAAGATAGCTGCTGTGGATTCATTGAATGCTAGAATTCAATTTTGGGATGAGGTCAATGAAGAAATCAAGGACGCAGAGTCTTTTTCTTTCAGGAGGCCTGGTCGCTCCGAAAAAATCGATTCAATGCTAAATTAGAAAAGAGTTATTTTTTAAATTTTTCTTGGTAAAAAGAAATTGCTTTTTCTATGCTCTTAATAGCATGAGTGGGTCCTAAAAACTCTTCAACAACGACAGATTTTTCCTCTAGAACTTTGTAATCTTCAAAGAATCGTTTTACTTCTGCCATCCGATGGGGTGGTAATTCAGTAATTGAGGTGTAGTGAGCGTATTCGGGATCATGGGCGTGTACGGCGATGATCTTGTCATCGGACTCTCCTTGATCGCTCATTTTCATAAGTCCAATCGGTTTTGCCATGAGAATCGACAGAGGGTATACGGGCTCTTGTCCCAAAACCAATACATCCAAAGGATCGTTGTCTTCGCAATAGGTTTGAGGGATGAATCCGTAGTTCGCAGGATATTGAACGGAACTAAAGAGCACGCGATCGACTCGAATAAGACCAGTTTCCTTGTCGAGTTCATATTTGTTTTTTGAACCTTTGGGGACCTCAATAAGAGCTGGAAAAATATGTGGGACTTCATCGCCAAGTTGAACATCATGCCATGGATTCATTTATGACCTCTAAGGTTCTTGTGAAGTCACTAATTTAAAGGACTTTGCGGATAAAATCCATCATGGAATTTCTGGAACTGCGATTGACCTCGCGCAGCGGGAGGGGTATAAGCTTGGGGTCTCGACATTTTATCTATTCATTTTTTCAGAAACTTCGTGGTATGAAACCGATAGATCTTTTAGATATTCAGAAAATCACTCGTTCGGCAATTAAAGAAATTCCCAAAAGTTGGAAGAG
>JAGRAG010000126.1 GCA_020435025.1 Bdellovibrionales bacterium
TGGGACCTTTGCTGTACAATTTGGCAAAGGTCCATGAAACGAGGGGGTGAAAATAAATTCATTTGCAAACTGGGCAAGTGAGGTATGAGTTCAAAGTGATTCCTTAGGGGATATCTGCTTAAAGTCGATAACAAATCCAAAAAAAAGCACGATCGACTATATATGTGTGTGACTTCTCATGTTTATGAGAAAATATTTTCAAGCTTCTTAAATTGTTTCAAAAACTTTCCAATTCTTCGATGTTGCTATTCAAATTTTGAAAGTGTTCAAAAGTGTTCATTGCTTATTGTGCAACGCGCACGTACTCCTTGCCATCAAAACCTAGATTAAGGAGTAAAAAATGAATCTGAAAGCCCTATTACTGAGCTTGCTTGCTTACGGGATTCCTCTGTGGGCTATGGGATCTCCCTCAGAAGGAACGATAAAGCCTGAGTCATCAAATCCGACAATTCAAACTTTTTCACCGCCATTAGAAAACCTTGAGGCGCTTTATGAGTCCACCGAAGCACAGCTGCAAGAAATTCAATATCTAATGAATCAAGGAGCTTATGGACCAGCCTATAAAAAAGCTCTTGAAGTGATGAGTTTGATTAAGCAAAAATCAGGAGTCAATCCGTTAGCTAAATTTAGAGAAAAAGTTCGGCTTTCCGGAGTGATATCGACGAGTGACTTAAGGGTAAAGTATCGGGATCTATCCAATTTTAAAAAAGAAGAGTTGGCTCGAGCTGTGGCAGGACATCACCATGGATATTATTTACATCTTTTAAATCTTGCTAAGAGGGCTAGGGTGATCTATGTGACGGCCTACTATCGCGCGAATAAAGATAGAATGTATCAAAGAGAACTGGATAAGTTAAAAAGAGATTTAGTCAATATTCATAACATCCCTATTATTTTTCAAGATAGCATTCAAGGAACTTATATGCTGTTTGATATGGATGTTGCTGACGAAGATATTCAGATTTCGTTTAATAAAGAAGTTCTGGACACTGCTATAGATGTTTTAGGAATGACAGAGCAGGAGTTTGAAACTCTTGTGGTTTCAGCGAAACAACAGAAGCTTGAGGAACATTGGCGAGGCATTCAGGTCGTCATGCAAAAAATTGAAAAACAGTATAAGACATATTCGACCACTTCTGGGTCCTGTGCAAAAGGCTATGTGGAAGGTCAGAAATTTCATGGAGCCTATGAAAGTTATGGAACGTATTATCATCCAGACTATATGAAGTGCTTAAACCCTTATGAAATTGGGAGATCCTATTTCACCTCTTCACCGTGTATTAAAGGATATGTTACCGGACGTTCCTATCATGGAGAGTATGAAAGCTATGGATCATACACTCATCCCAACTATAAAGAATGCATAAAACCATAGTCGTTTGATAAAGGAATTAGTCATGTTCATGATATCTATAAATATTATTTTAGCAATTGGCCTTTCTTTTCAGGCAATAGCGCAGAATCAAGTAGTGAGTCCTTATACTCAGCAGATAGAAGTAATCAATATCGCGGAAGGCAGACAACAGTATCGGTTACTTTATTTAGAAGCTCGATCGTTAGTATCTTCTCTTTACCGATCATTGGGTGTTGGAGAAGTCGTTCAGACTATCGATACGGATGCACTTGAAATTGTTGACGAAGTTATTAAATCTAGTCATTCAAGAACGCAGCACTCTAAGCTAACGGCGTCACTTTTTACCTTATTTTTGAACGGATCATTTGGTCAAACAACGAATAAGGAAAGGCATTGGGACGTTACGGAGTTGATCACTAGAAATCCGAAAGATGTCGCTCAGTTTAGTGAGAAAGCGGAACGAGATTTTCGAAGACTTCAATTGAATCTCAATTCTTACATCAATCAAAATTTGATGGAGATAGTTTTACTCAAAGAAGCTTCTATCAAAGCAATTCAAGCCGCGACACAATTGATGGTCAAAGGCGAGTTGATTCAAGTTGAAGAGATCCAAGATCTTGTGAGTATGGCGACTCAATTGTCTTTTAAAGGACGGCAAAATATCACTCGCTGCAGTCAAGTTAATTACTCCAGTCATAGCAATAGTAGTCGGGATGAGTCTTCAGCCAGTGTGGGAGCATCACTGTTTTTCTTTTCAGCATCGGCGAGTACCAGCAACAGATTGAATGAACGCAATAGTTACTTTGCTCATACTAAAACTCAATGCGAAGCTGATTCACAAACCATCTCGGTGGATGTATCGAATTCGTTGGCGTTTCAAGTGAACTTGAATGTTATGGATCGAAGATTGGATGAGTGGATTCAATACGCTACGGCAATGAATCTTTTCGCAGAAAGAGCTAGTCATCTTCCGACTTGGGGAAGTCCATACTTCAAATAGGAGAAGTTTAGTGGTAGGAAAAGGTCTATTTATATTGATTTTAGTAACTGGGTTTTTTCCTGCCTTGGCCCAAATTTCTTTTTCTGAAAGAGGTCTTCCATTTGATACTTTTGCTAAAGAATTGAAAGATATTATTCCAAAGTCCTTATTGAAACAAGTCCCTGAAGTTGAGTTCATCAAAGGAAGTCAAAATGACTTTTCGCCTATTCTCTTTGGTGATTGCTTCTCTGTTTCTCATAATCCTAAAAACTGGTTTGATAGAAAACGAGGAAGAATTATAGCCGTCAATCCACATCTGTATAGTATCATACAGAATGGTTTTTTGGCAAAACTGTCCAGTTGTCGTCATAGAACTCAATATGAATATGCTTTGGCAACATTTATATATCAACTTTCCCTGTACGTAGATAAAAAGCGTTTTTTTCCTAGAGAAAAAAAGTTTTATGAGCTTAACTGTAGGGTTTTTGACAGTGAAACTACTTCGAATAACTTAGAGTGTGATCGATTGCATCAAAAAAAATGGATGTACAGTGATGATCCAAAGTTTTTAGTTTTGAACTTTAACAGTGACATTTACGATCTGGACTGGTCCGATCAGGATCGAAGGCTTTGGTTGGGTAAAGATTCGGTATTTTCAGTATATATGGAATACTTTCTTCTAGATCCCGAGTTCTCATGCCGATTTCCATTAATGAGCAGTTATCTGCTAACGCATTTTTCTGACACCATTATCTCACCTTCTTGCATTCATGAAGAACGTGTTGAAAGTAGAAGTTCACAAGAAGAATTTCTCCTCTCAGCAGAGAGTGTTCAAGAGGTCCAATTTGTATTGGTGGGTCCTGGAAATGAACTATCTAGCCGGTGGGGGCACGTTATGCTCTTAGTTAAAGATCTTCGAAACAAAAATTATGTCTTTTCTTACTATGGAGACGGGCAGAGTGGTTTTTCTGTGATTGGTGGAATGACGGGTGCAATGTGGGCGCAGCCCTATTTGTACGAGGCAGAGGAACGAATAACTCACTATAAAAAGTTGGGACAAAGTCTTACTTTTTATCCTCTCAAACTGACCCGCTTACAAGTGGAGAGGCTAATACATCAAATATTGGTGGCCTTAAGATCTCATCGAGGAACGTGGAATCATTTGACGAATAATTGCGTGGTTAATACCCTTCGATTGCTTCAGGCAGCGATGATGTTTGATCGGGATGAAGTCATGGAGTTAAAATCTCATTTCCCAAGGAGTTTAGTTAGTGACTTGGTACAGCTGAGAATTATAAGTGAATCATACCATTGAATCTAACAATTATGCTAAATTATTTCATAAATTCAATTCTGGCTACAAATGTTCAAGAAATTGAAAGTCGATTTTAAGTGGTTGTTATTTCCTCTTCTGCTAATTTGAAAATGCAATCGCTGCTTAAGGTGATTTAGAGAGAGCTTTTTCTATTTGCTTTCGAGCCCAAAAGAGCTTTACTTGCTGGAAAGGACTTCCGAGGCCTTGATGTAATGTAGTTGTTTTTTTTGACCAAGTTCGAATATCCACTTGAGTGGTATAGGGAATTGGGCGTGGGTTATTTTCATTTCCTTTACTTTCTAAAAAGATTCGCTCAATCCAATTAGCTAATTCTGCAGCAGCAACGAAAATAGATCTCGGATCGGTAGTTGCCTTTTTTTCATTCAGTCGAAGGTCTTCTTTGATGTAGTCATTGCGGTGCATGAGCTTAGGGGCGAGGCCAACTAGGAAACGAATCATAAGTTCACTTTCAGGGGTTTGATCATTAACTCGAAAGTACTGATCAAAAGACATTCCTTCTGGTGAAAATAAGGCGCTGGCAATTGTTCGTCCTAAAGGAGCTACGGTAACGACGGGAATGTTACGCTCTTTTGCGCGATTAAATACCATACGGCGCACGTTCATTTGAAATATGTCAATGCCGTCAATAACTATGTCTATATCATCTAAAAAACGATCAATATTTTTGGCACTGACTCCTTGTTCAAAAAGAATCAAGTCTGCTTTAGGATGTACTTGACGAATTTCATCAGCAACAACGATCACCTTAGAGTGACCATAGGTTGCTTCTTTGGCAAATATTTGCCGACTCCGATTATGTATTTCGTAAGAGTCGAGATCTGCTAACTTATAATGGCCGATTTCTAGCATGCTGGCGAGTTTTGATATCGCTCCTCCAATGGCTCCCAAGCCAACAATTCCCACTCTAAGTCGGTGAAGTCGGTTGAGGTCTTGGGCACTAAAACTTCCCCAACGCAAAGGTGACTCCTTATCTTGGCTCCATGGAGTGTTTGCACTTCTGCTGGGTATGGAACCGACGGTAAAAACACATCGGCTGTTCCTAATATTTGGTAGAGAGGCCGAATGTGCCAAAACTGAAGATATTAAAAAGAAGAAAATCCCAATAAACTTGCGCATTATGGAGACTATATCAAACCAATCACAGAAGCGAAAATGGAAGGGTCATCTTGAGCTAACTTAACCATTGAAAATAGATTTAGATGATTCGGTGGGTGTAAAAAGTACAGAGTTGTCAGATTCTTATATAATTAATGCCGTGGTTTAAAGAATGCCATTGGGAATGCGATGAAATAGAGTCAATGGCATAACTTCATTTGTCTAGAGATCCCAAGTCTTTTTTTATCATCCAAATAAGAAGTTTTTGTAATGGGTTCTTGTTTCCCAACGGCCTCCAAGAATTCCTCCACTTATTTTCAAAAAAGTCGACTTGAAAACTATGGGGAGCCCACAAAATCTTACCTCTCTTAAGGAAGTACTTCACTACAAATGCCACAAGGGCTGATGAGGCTGAAGAACAACCGAGATAAAGAGATGGTACCTTTCTTTGTTGAAGATTTACTCTGGTTTGATCGGCGAGATAGACTCTGTGGATAAATTTTGGAGTCAGGCCGGCTAAAAAGTGAATAAGATTTCGTTCTATTGGATAATTTGGACTCATTTGGAAGTAAGTATTAAATGACATGCCTTTTGG
>JAGRAG010000127.1 GCA_020435025.1 Bdellovibrionales bacterium
CTGAGTGCTTCTTTTTTTGCGAAAAACGAAAGCCGTTGCCCGGGCCACTTTAATAGATCTTTTAAAGTCATCTCCGTGTAGAAAATGATGAGCACCAACATCGATGTCCAAAGAATAACCGCCACGCCCGCAAAATTGAATAGAGTCGTTAAGCCTCTAGCCGTGAGACTACCAAGCATCCCCCCAACATAGACATGATTGTCAAAAAATTTCTCTTCTGGAAAGTATAAGGCTCCCAAGCTACTTAAAGTCACAAACAAGAGGCCCGCCCAGAGCAATCTCCACCAGTTCAGAGACAGATTTTCACCCAGAAAGCTTTTCAATGCTAAACGAATGGCACCCACCACCAGAACCCATGCAGAAAGGCCCAAAATTAAGAACAATCCGTCGGCGAGAAAGGAGCCAAAGTATCCGCAATAGTTCGCAACCACCACATTGGCTCCAGAAGAGCTAAATGAAGGGTCTTGGGGCGTGTAACTATAAAGAGCTAATCCTAAAAAAATTCCAGTGGACAGCCAAATTAAACCAATGATATCTCTTCTAAACCGCATAAATATATGATTCATAATAATATTTTACACATTTCAACCATTTATTGGAAAGTCCGGTTTTATCTTAATGATCGCAATTAATGAGATTTTCTATAGTATTCAAGGCGAGTCGTCGTTTGCCGGACTTAGGACTGTCTTTGTTCGTACTGCTGGTTGCCATTTGCGGTGCACCTATTGTGACACAAAATATTCCTATGGGCCTGGCGAAAAAATGTCGATCGACGAACTCATTTTGATTATAGAATCTCACCAAGCCAAACATGTTTGTCTAACTGGTGGAGAACCCCTTTTGCAAAAAGAGGCTTTGCCATTGATGAGCCGGCTGTGTGATTTGGGCTATCACGTTTCTTTAGAAACTTCTGGCGATTTAAGTTGTAAAGATGTTGATCCCCGTGTGTTGCGAGTGATCGATGTCAAAACTCCCGACAGTGGAGCTGCTGATCGATTTCACAAGGACAATCTAAATTTACAAGGTGTCAATATAGAATTTAAATTTGTGATCTGCTCCGAAGAAGATTTTTACTGGGCTGAAGAGTTTGTCGATCAGAACCATCTTTCAAATACTTACTCCGTTTTATATAGCCCGTCTTTTGGTGAAATCGACGCGAAATGGCTTGCAAATAAAATACTTAACGAAAAGTCAAATGCACGGTTGCATTTACAACAGCATAAGTATATTTGGTCTCCTGAGACTCGCGGAGTCTAGTGTTTGTTTTCCTGTTAAATCATTACTTGTTGAAATTTGGGGGAGTGGCTGAATGCCCGATATAAATAGCTCCGATAATCTTTTTGTCGCAAACTTACAAAACGTTAGCTTAGAAAGCTTAGTCAAAAGCAAACTCGAAGTTTTATTTCGTCAACAATATGAAGCTCAAGTTGAAATTGATGGTCTCTATGACATCATTATTGAACAGGTAGAAAAACCACTTATTGAACTTTCTTTGGGATCCTGCAGCGGCAATCAGGTGCGCGCAGCTCAGATGCTAGGTATCAATCGCAACACTTTAAAGAAAAAGATTGATAACTATAAAATTAACGTTAGAAATATTAAAAGCAAATATAAAAATTCATCAGCGGGTCAGCCCTGATTTTGCTCCTTGAATGAGGCCCGCACCTACGTTGAACTAAATCAGTTCTTTATGTGTACATTTTTAGAATTCGCTATCGCCCTCTTTGTTTTATAGAAGTGCTTTTCGATTTTTCTTTTAAATGTCATAAAAGAATAGTTCATCGGGTATTTGAGGGGTTTACACTTCTACATTTGAGTATAATATTGAGTTAGAGCGTCTCTTATCGAGAAGCACTATATTAGAGGCGATTAAAAGGTTAATGATGGAACAGAAACTACCACCCCAAAGTATTCCTTCTGAGCAATCTGTTCTTGGTGGGCTCATGCTTGAACAAGAAGCTTGGGACGAAGTCGCCGAAATATTAGCACCAGATCATTTTTATAAGCCCGCTCATAAAAAAATTTATGAAGCCGTGGCCGCATTAAGAAAACGCAACCAACCGGCGGATCTTGTTACTGTTTCGAATCATTTAATGTCTATTGGAGAATTAGATGCTGTCGGCGGGCCTACATATCTTACAGAATTGATGGACAATACTCCATCCACTACAAATATTGTTGCTTATGCACAAATCGTCCGGGAGAAAGCCACTTTACGAAAAGTAATTTCTGTGACTCGAAAGATTCAAGATGAAGCTTACGGCCAAGAATTTGAAGATATTAACACTTTCATCGATGGTCTTGAGTCCCAGATATTTGCGGTTGCCGAAGAAAAAGACGTCTCGGGACTCACCGATGCCAGTGAATTAGTTAAGACAAGTCTTGAAAGATTGGAAATGCTCTATGCGCAGCAAGTCTCGGTTACCGGTGTTTCTACCGGCTTTCAAGACTTTGATGAGATGACTGCTGGCCTACAGCCATCCGAATTGGTCATTTTGGCGGCACGTCCCTCTATGGGAAAAACAGCTTTTTCGTTAAATCTGGTTCTCAACTGTGCCCTGAGAGAGAAAAAGGCCATTGCCTACTTTTCTGTTGAGATGGCTAAAGAGCAACTGATGATGCGTATGTTAGCTCAAGAGGCCCGTATAGATATGTCGCAGTTAAGAATTGGACAACTCGACGATCGTGCCTGGCCAAAGCTCATCAATACAGCCGCCAAACTGAGTGAAGCTCCTATTTTTATTGATGACACAGCCGGGATCAGCCCTTTTGAGGTCCGCGCTAAGTGCCGACGGTTGAAGGCCAAACATGGTCTTGGTCTGATTGTGATCGACTATATTCAGTTAATGAGCCTGAAGCAAAAAGTGGAAAGCCGAGAGCGGGAAGTTTCTGAGATCTCAAAAACCCTTAAAGCTATTGCCAAAGAACTAGAAGTTCCTGTTGTTGCTCTTGCTCAGCTGAATCGTGGTGTTGAAGGCCGATCGGATCGACGACCCATGCTATCTGACCTTCGTGAATCCGGATCCATCGAACAAGATGCCGACGTTATCTTAATGCTCTTTCGCGAAGAATATTATGACCGAGATAATCCCGATTTGAAAGGTGTCGCCGAAGTTATCATCGGCAAGCAAAGAAACGGTCCCGTAGGAACTGTCAAATTGAACTGGGTGCCTCAATATGGATTGTTTAAAGATTTAGACCACAGTGCACCCTCAAACCCCGCACCTATGCCTGAAGCGCCTCCTGAAGGCTATGACGGCGGTTCTCGGGGGGACAGAGGCGGAAACCGAGGCTCTGGCGGTCGCCCTAGAAACTTTGCCCCCGGTACATAGTTGTAGCTATTTTAGTCTGACCTCTTTAACTGTGGATAAATGGGTCAGACTACAATAATTCAATCTTTGGTCCAGTATTAGACCATACTCTTGTCCAACTATTAACCTATTGCTCTAATCAAGCTGTCGAATCAAAGTGAAGGGTTCTGCGCAGAATATGCGTCTTCACCCTTTTTCAAAAAAGTCGATTATGGATGATGATCGACGGAAAGATTCTATGGAAGGAGTCTCTTATGCACGGTGAAAAGCTGTTAGAGGAAATTACAGAGGCAACGGGATTGCCACCTCATCTCATAACCAACGAACTTCAGGAACTGATCCAAAAAAAGGGATTAAGCTTTGAGAACATTTCATTGGAAGATATCCGCAATATTCTTACTGAATATCTCCAACGTATTATTTTAGAAGCAAAACAAGAACTGCAGTCTTCAGGTTTTGAGTAATACCGACTCTTTTGATAAATAACGGAATCGGAACAACTCTCAAACAACCCACATGACCTCGCGAATTATAGTTTAAGCTTTTTCTACCATTACACTGACTTCGGCCTCTAGACCTTGACCTAACTTTACAGTTGCTTTGTGTTGGCCAAGAACTTTAATGGGTTCATCTAAATGAATATCTCGTCGATCCACTTCATATCCTGACTTAGCTAACTCTTCTGAAATATCAGCGTTCGTTACAGAACCGAAAAGCTTTTCTTCCTCTCCTGCGGCGACTTTAAAAGTCACTGTAACCCCAGAGAGCTTTTCTACTAGCTCTTGGCGAGCAGCTTTGGCTTTCTTTTTTTGCACTTCTGCAACTTTTTGTAAGTGCTCCCACTCTTTTTTGCGGCCTTCTGTCGCCTGAACGGCTAATTTTCTTGGAAACAATAAGTTTCTTGCAAAACCGTCAGATACTGAAACCAAGTCTCCAACTTTTCCCAAATCTTTTACATCTTTTTGTAATATTACTTTCATTTCACTCTCCAATTTTTCTAAATTTTAAAAACCACTCAATTTCTTTTTAGGAGCACTTGAGCGAGTTCTAAATTCCGCCCAATAATCTACTACTCCCAACAAACTCACCACCAGCATTCCCAATGGCTGGCCAAATACAAACAGAATAGCTAGAAGTCGACCAAACAATCCCACGCGATACTTTTTAAAATAAAAATAAATAACCGCAATACCTTGGAAGAAAAACACAATCAAGCTGACATTAAAGGTATTTAAAGAAATTCCCTTAATAACTTCAATGTTAAGTTCTAAAAAACTTCCCGCCATGGAAAAAATAAAAACCCATATAAAGGAATCTGGAGCTTTAAAAAAAACAAGATTCCAAGTTTTATTTTTAAATTTTCCCATCCAACGAAGCGAACGTTCTTCCATAATCAATGAAAAAAATAGAGCCAGTGCCAATGCAATCACAACCACGGAAGGAACTTGCACAAGAAGCTCATGAGCTGTGATTCCCTCTTTCAAAGTCACACCCGAACTTTCAAGCTGGGATAGAAAAGCATCCATCTTTTCGTTTAAAACTGTCTGCCATGAGTTTCCGATTTTTTGAGACCAAGCGAAAAAGATCCCGCCAATTGCCGCTAATCCAGACAGTGTCGCCGCTGAAGCTGAAAGAAAAAAATTCTTTCGGCGTTCTTCCATCTCTCCAAAAACGAATGTCATGATCGACAATGCCATCAGAGTCATGGCCACCGGCTTCCATCCTATCACCCAGCAACCCAAAATGATAAGACTTTGGGTCAAAATAAAAGCCGCTCGTCCATTGGCTTTAAGAAGCACGCGCATAGGCACACTCCCCAATACAACGGTAAAGGCTGACAATAAAACCATCCAAATCATTAAGATTAATGATTTAATGTGATTATGGCGACTAGCTAACACGGGAACGCTTCCTTTCTGTTAGCTTATTTTGAAGGACGCATTTCTTTTGGTTTTCTTGGGGCTCCACCAGCAGCTGTTTGTCGTCTCGCTTGAGCTTTTGCTTCACGCTCTTGATCTCTAGCAATCGACCCACTGAGAACTTCACCATATTTGTCCATATGCTTAGAAATCGTCTCGCGAGGATCTAAAACTGTGTGCATAAAACGCAAAACTTTGTCGTTAATACGCATAGTTCTTTCTAACTCACGAATACTTTCTGCTTTTGCTTCAAAGTAGGAATGAAAATATGTACCCATTCTCAACTTCCCAACAGCATTTGCTAATTTTCTTTTTCCCCAAGTGTTTACACGAGTCACTTCGCCACCAAAGTTTTTAATAATTTCTTGGTTTTTTTGAAAAAGAGCCTTTTGATCTGCTTCCGTTGCATCTGGATGCATAATGATGATCGACTCATACTTACGAACTGGTTTTTCAACCTTTAACTCCATATATTTTCCTTTCGGTTTATAAGCCCCTAAGATCTCCTAGGAACAAGGATTTTGAAGGAACATCTCTACCATGAGCCCCTTCCAAGGACAAGGACTCTCCCTGAAACTTAGCGAGAATTATTTTCGATAAAAAGACCTCTCTTTATGACTCTAGACCGGAATTCTGACCAAACACCTAAATATCTATAAATAAAAGGGAATTTGCCCTACAATAAGCTGTTATGGCCTATGAACTTTGTGTGATCCAGGGAAATGCAAAAGGAGCTGTCTTTGAAATCAAGGACAAGCTCTTTCTCAGTCGGTCCCGCGGGGATATCGTTCTCGATGATCCTAAGGTCTCTAACCAACATGCCCAGATCCAAAAAAGGGGCGCGAAGTACTATCTTATCGACAACCACTCAAGCAACGGAGTGATCGTTGAGGGACACAAAGTGGAAGAAGTGGAGCTAAAAGAGGGATTGGAGTTTCAAGTAGGTAAAACGCTTTTACGCGTACAAAAACTTATTCAGACCACTTCCTACCCCGACGAAAAACTGACAGCTTCTTATGCCGAAGAAAATCAGCTCCCCTCTAGCCTCGATGAAACGGCAGATTTATCAACAAAAACAAGGAGTTGGTCGAGCGAAGCTCAGCGCACATCCGTCGTCTCCCTAAGGCAGACCTCGGCTCAACCGGCGCATTCTCCCCCTCAAGCGGCACCCCACTTTCTGGAAAATAGCGGTGTTGATTTGGAAAGCACCGGTAGCGAAAAGCCGACATCCGTTGTTCACCCAACCCTTTCCGCTGACCCACAGTATCTACCTGACGAGCCCCTACTAGAAGATAACGAAGAGTTAAAAGAAATGAGTCCCATTGACAAGATCAACACTATGGAAGGAAAGCATCAAACATGGGAGTCTCACCTTTATGAAATTTCACATCTCTTAGCTAAAGCCTCTCAAAACCAACCGATTCGTCCGATAGTTCCATTAGATAAATTAATTCGCTTGGAGTTTTTCCGAGGTTTACAGGCTGATACTATCTGGAGAATTGGATATGCACCGAGAAAGGCCGGATCCAAAGTATTAGACTGCAACATTCAAGAGCCAGGAGCACCAGGAGTTTGTTTTGAAATTATTCCATCGCCAAAAGGTACACTCTTTCTTACAAACCACCCAAAGCTCGTGTTATACAACGGCCGTTCTACTTCGTCTCAATTGATTCAAGATGGAGATGAAATAACTATTATAGGAACCCATATTCGAGTAAAGGTCGAAAATGAAGACGATTGAAAAAAGAACTGGAACATTTACGAGCTTTGACAACACTGAGATTTATTATGAAGTTCGCGGTCAAGGTCGACCGCTGGTTTTTGCTTATGGTATCGGCTGCTTGATTAATCACTGGCACTTCCAAATAGAGGCCCTGTCTCACAATTATCAAACCATCGTTTTTGATTACAGGGCTCACCACAAATCCGGTTCCCCAGATGATCTAAACAATTTAACAACAGAAGCCATCGCTAAGGATATGCTCCTTTTGTTGGACCACTTAGAAATTAAATCTGCTGCTTTTTTAGCTCATAGCTTTGGTGGGCAAGTCCTTGTTAAGGGACATCAATTAGATCCTAAGAGATTTGATCTTATGATTTTTGTAAATGGCTTTGCGTCGAACCCTATTGTCGATATGTACGGCAGCAATTTTTCCGAAAAATTGTTTCATAAAATTAAAAATGGTTTTGAAGCCCTTCCTAGCACAGTCTCCTATCTCTGGAAAATAGTCGTTGATAACCCTATAGCAGCCCGGGTCTCAGCATTGGCGGGGGGCTTTAACTTTCATCTGACTAAATTTAATGATATTGAAATTTACTTGAAAGGAATTTCTTCGATTTCCTTAGAAGCCTTTTTATTTCTATTTGAAGATATGATGAATTTCGACGGTCGGGATCATTTAGATAAAATTAAAATTCCTGTACTCATTATTGGAGGAGAAAAAGACTCCATCACCCCTCTTTCTTATCAACACGAAATGGAACAAAAATTAGAAAAGTCAGAGTTCTTAGCCATCCCCTATGGGTCCCACTGCACACAGCTCGACTTTCCGGACTATGTCAATTTGCGAATCGAAAAATTTCTTATTGAGCACGAATATCTAAAATTAAACGTCTAAAAAGATCGATTTATATGCTCACTGAATGAATTTAAAATGTGGCCTCGTCCCACTCCTCTTGCTTAAAGCCGACAAGTTGTGCTCCGCTGGAAGCAATGAAAGGACGTTTTACTAATCTCCCGTTTTTTGACAAAAGATCAATGGCCTCTTGATCAGACATCGTCTTTAATTTGTCAGAAATCTTTAACTCCCGATAGGCGACTCCAGAAGTGTTAAATAGTCTTTTTAAATTTCCTTCGTAAGACTTTAAAACTTTCTTCAGTTCCGCTACCGAGGGAGCGTTTTCCGTAATATCAACTTCATTATATTGAACTCCACGCTCATCAAGGTATTTGTAAGCTTTTCGACAGGTACTACACTTGCTGTATCCGTAAACTTCAATTTTCGCCATTTCGCCCCCTTTTTCGTGTTTTACCGAAGGTTTTGATCCCTGACTACCTGAAGCTCAGAAAAAATCAAGAAATAAAGGAGCCCGAAGAGCCAAAAAAAAATTAGTTTTAAACAGTTTCTTCGCAGAAAGGAATTGTTAAATAGAACCGACACATCTTGTTTTATGATAGCCTTGAACGGTAAGCTTTACGGGAACCCATTCACTCAGTGGAAACTGAGCGCTACCAATGGATTTCTTTACCAACTCTTGATGAACTTCTCCATTCTGCAGATCCACAGCAATTTGTGCACGAAACAATTCTCTTCCACCATTTCGTTCTTGATAAAAATCTAAATAAACTGTCGATTGGTAAGGATTAAACCTACTGACTGGCTCGACAGCAAAACCGCTTCTCGGTGAAAGCTCTACCTTAGATCGCAACTCAGAATCTGGCCCTTCAAAACGCAAGATTCCTCTAGCAATCGCCTCAACAACTCCACCTTCTCGACGCTCAAAACGAATTCGAATTTTATCTATGCCATCTTTCCATTCAAGGTTTACGTTCAAAAGGCTTTCTAACGAATCCAGTTCTTGGGATTCCACACGAGCAGAAAAAAAATTCACACTAAAAGTGACAATTAAGGCAGCAACACCGCCCTGCCTGAACAGATTTCGAAATATTCTTATCAACTGCCGCTCCTCCATTATAAGAATGTCTTTCACCACATATACCTAGAATTCGTCTTAAAATTTACTTTTTTTCTGCAAATTAATGCAATTGCAAGGCCAAAAATGAGGATTTTCGATTTTGAACCAATTCTATTAAAAAATTCCGAATTTTTTGTGAGACTGTTTTTTCAAAGTTTGTTCTTATTCGGATGAGAGTCACAACGAAAGTTCCATTGAAGCTTTGAGGTTGGGGTCGACTGATCTAAAGTGTAAAACTCAAAACTAGCCACAAAAAATAATTATTTTATAGAAATGGTATTAATAGGGTTTCTGTCCAAATATTTTAACAAGAAAAATAGAGGACTCATATAGCCCTACCATAGGAATCATCATAAGAGCCATACTAATGGCATCTGGAGGAGTAATTAGCGCAGAAACTGCCGCTAAAATAACAATTGCATAACGACGCTTTTCTCTTAAAAAATCGTCAGTGACCAACCCCATCATCCCAAGTATTGTAAATATTAAGGGCATTTCAAAAGCCAAACCAAACACCAAAGTCGTCGTTGTAAAAAACGACAGATACTCACCGATTGTGATCATCGGCGCATCTATCGCTCCTCCAAAATTCATTAAAAACGAAAAGGCTGCAGGGTAAACAACAAAATAGGCAAAGCTAACTCCAGATAAAAACAGCAAGGTTCCAAATGTTAAAAACGAAAAAGCATATTTCTTTTCTTCTTTATATAATGCTGGTGCAACAAAAAGCCAAATCTGATGAATCCAGCCTGGACTGGTCAAAATAGCCCCTCCAAAAGCGCTCACTTTTATGTGAGCCATAAATTTGTCCATTGGAGCCGTAAAAACCAATCCACCCGAAATGCTTTTTAAGTAGGGTTGTATCGGTGCACGGATGATGTCGAACAATTGCTCACTAAAAAACCAACAAGCCGCAAAACCTAGAAAAATATACCCCAAGGAACGGATCAAACAAGTCCTTAAGGCCGTTAAATGATCAACTAACGACTCTTCAGATTGCGCTTCGCTCGAACGATCTGGAGACATTATTCTGAAGCTCCTTTTTTATCCTTCTGGCGATGAGTATGGGT
>JAGRAG010000128.1 GCA_020435025.1 Bdellovibrionales bacterium
AGCGACAATGGAACATTTTGCAGAATTATAGCCCTCTAAACAGGGGGTTGTAGCTGAGTTTGGATCACCGTAGACCCCTTTTATAGAATTGTCATTCGTCTTACAAGCAATGTGGGATAAAGCAAAAAGTAGGATCAGATTTCTAACAAGAATTTTCATGCTCGACAAACGCTCCTCTATTTTTGTTATCGGATAGGAACAAAATATTGTTGAGTAGAAATGCTAAAGTCTCATTATAAGACTAAGTTCATTTTAGATGTATTATCTTGTTTTTGGATATTCACAGAGTGAGCTTTCTACTTGGATATATGGCTGGTCTTGTTCTAATTAAAAATTCGTTTTTTGGGGGAGATCGAAATGTGTCATCCCTAAATTCTTTCAAGTTTTCTGTCAAAAATAAAATTTTAGATTGTAGCTCCTTAAAATTAAAATCAAATTAGACTAGGACAATCTAGATTTTCTAAAAAATCACTCAGAAATTCTCTTTTTTGCAATTACAAACTTGAAGCTTTGCAGAGGCCCCTTGTTTCCAAAGAGAAGTCTTTTTGAGACCATTTTCTGTAGCCTGAAATCATAATGACTGACCCAAGGAGCAAAGCGGGCCTCATGAGGCCAAAGCAGTACTTGCAGACAAGAGGTCGTTATAAGTCCGACGGAGGCTTTGATTCCGCTAATGATGGAAGGACCTTGCCCTTTCTTAAGATTGATAAAATTGGGATCAATGTATTTTAAGTGGTACGAACCAATACCAAAACCTAAGGCAAAGAGCAGAACCTCTTCTGCAGGTGACCGGGCTTTAGAGAGAGCGAAAAAATCTGAAAAAGAGGGGCTATTAGAATGAAAGTTTATGATGCCGGCACCAAACCCCAGTGGCACAGCGGCAAGTGTGGCGATGCCGCGAGACTGAGCTCGATGAATAAGAACTTTATGGGCATTCATTTGAAAAAAATCGATGCCGTCGACAACTAGATCCGTCCCGATTAAGAACTGATCTGCATTGCTTTCTTGAATAGGCTCGCTAAATATTTCAATCCGGCAATTGGGATTGATCTGTAAAGCCATTTCGTACATGGTTTTCGTTTTAAGGTGTTGTAGGGAATGAATATTGGCTCCAAACTGTCGATTGAAGTTTTGGATCTCAAACTCGTCAATGTCGCAAATTCTAAAATTTTGAAATCCCATTCGGACCAAAGAAATCAAATACTCGCCACCTACACCACCCATGCCAGCAATCGAAATATGGGCTTTACCGATCTTGAGCTGTTCTTCAGCGGTCAGTATGCCAAGATTTCTCGTAAACGCTAGTGAATAGTCAAACGCAGAATTCATAAGACGGTACCTATGGCAACAATGACTCCCACATGAAAGAAAAGACTCTTTTTTTTGTCCAATACACTCAAACACTCTAATAGCTGGTCGATGTTGGATTGGGATTCACGAGTGATCTTCATCTTGTATCCCATACTGAGTTGCCAGAGTTCTTTAAAGGGATACTGACCGTTCGTAAAAGTAAGGCTTTGAAAATGGACATGGGTAAAATCCGATTGCTTTAGGAGGTCAGGCAGCTTTCGGCCCACAAAACGATCGCCTCCGAGAACTCTTTGTGTGTTCTGCACTTGTGCCAATAGCTGACGGAGATCATGATTATGAGGGTGGCAAAATAGTAACTGATCGTCACTATCGACGATAATTATCTTTCCCTGAGGCTTTAGGTGTCTTTTCACATTGTCCAGAACATTTTTTAAGTTTTTCACATGTTGAAAGACAAACCGAAGATAGCAGAAATCAAATGTTTCATCGATTTTGATGTCCTTTATAGAAAAATCAAGACACTGAAATTCACAGGAGCCATGATCCGATATTTGGGTGCCGAAGTCGGTATTCTTTTTCCATAACGGTTCCATCTCCATATCGTTATCAATGCTAAGTAAGTGTCCTTCTGGAATCAGAGTGAGAAGACTACGGCTCACAAATCCTGGACCACATCCGATTTCTAACACTCGTGAGCTTTTCTCAAGACCACTATCTTGAAGCCATTGCTGTTCTATTTTTTGAAATTGTAGGTGCTGTTGTTGCAATCGCAACAGTTCTTCTTCTTTGGAGTCCCACTTGGATAGTTGATAAGAGCCTGACATTTATAGGCTCGCTTCCGATTGAATGGTCGGGACTTGATCTTTGTGGTAAGCAGAAGGAGAGGCACCAAAAAAATCTTTAAAGCGTCGATAATATCGAGAGATGTCTTGATGACCACTTTCATGAGCCACTTTGTAGATCGGTTTTTGAGACTGCAAAAGAGTCAGTAAAGAGTCAAACAGTCTGAGCTGATTTCGGTATTGAATGACAGACATCGAGTAGCATTTTTTAAAGTATCGCGACATAACCGAGTGAGAGTACCCGAGTTGGTTCGCCATTTCCTTTATGGAAAAATCATTCTTAAAATTTTTATTTATGTACTGTCGTGTCGTGACCGCAACGGAAGATTCTTTGTTAAGATTGTCTATGCAAGTTCCCGACTCTTTCGTGCAGAGTTGCGCAATAAATTCTTTGAGATCTTCACTGCTTTTGAGATCCGGTATCCCTTTTAAGGAAAAAGCTTGAGCTACTTGCGGAAATTGAAATTGGGGCGAAGAAAGAAAAATAAAACTCTTCCACTTTAGTTTTGATGATTGAATTTTCCAATGCACAGTAGTGAATGGGGGAATCAAAAAACAGTGAAAGCCGTTAAATTTGATGACATGGCCCTCTCGATAGGCTCCCAAATCCCCTTGGTGAAAGTCACCAAAAGTGACACTCCAGCAATGAGAAAATACGTCTATTAATTCGGTTGGAGCTTTCCAAGTGTGATCCCGCTCAAATACTATGACACCACTTTCTAAATAGGTTATTCCATTTCTATAAGTATCTGTAATAACATTTTTTTCCAAATTCATAATGCCTTCTTTATGCAGATCTTTTGTCGCCAAAAATATGATTTATATAGTCATTCCAAATTTGGTCGGCGTCTAAAACAATGAGGCCGTAGGATTGTCTTTTTAGATCCTTCCTTACAATCTTAGCGGTCAAGCGAGCAGAGTCAAATTCTGAAACGCGTATTTTCAAGTGAAGGGATTGTCCCATTTTCAGGGCAGCGTCAGATTGAATAGATAGTCCGGATTTTGCAAAATTTAGAATCCGAATTCGATGTATTTTCGAGTTTTCATAGCAAATTGCCTCGTGGAGGAAGTCAATCCGAGCTTCTCTTCGAACGTAGGAGGAATCGTTGTCTTGAGAAAGGGACGGGTAGTGACTCGCAATATGAGCCAGCTGAGACGGGTTTAAAGAGTCCAATTTATCTTTCCAAAGAGATCTCAATTGTGAAATTTCATTTTCTGAAAATCGCTCTGCATATTGAAAAAGGTATTCGTTGTTTAAATAGTCCAGACTATTTGTTTTTCTCGTAAAAAGATAGGCAAACAAATCGCCTGAGACGCGATGTCTTGAATAGTGACTATAGATCCAGAAGGGAAATTCTTTCAGCTGAAGGGTCAAGCAATAAACAGTGGCATTATTTGAGAACCGATAGTTTTTGATGGGATCATTTGATAGTTTCTGGAATCCTAAAAAGCTAATGAACATTTCGGCTCTATGAGGGCGAACCATAGCCACAATGGTATCGATATTTAAAGAGCGTTGATGGATCTCCCAAATATAGCGAATCATTCCCCAAAAAATTTGTCCTTGGTTTCCTCGCTCTTTTTTTGCAATAGCTAAAGAAGAAAACTCAGCGATCACCTCTCCATTTGAGGCCATATCGCTTGGTGGGATTTTTTCAAAGGCCGGGAGTCCGAGTGAGCTTTCCAAGATAAGGCTCAAAGTTCCGACGACTTTATTGTTTTTGATGGCAACGATGGTCTGAGTTGTAGGTAAGGCGAGGTAGGGATTTGTTCGAAAAGGGTGTTCCTGGGTGGTTTCTGATCCGGTTTCTAGATAACAGTTGTAAACCAATTCATAAGCTTGCCATCTTAGTTCAGAATTTGTTGCAACCGAAAATCGGATGTCAGCTGGGTCAGTAAGAGGAAGATGGAGCCATCTTCTCATAACGACTCCCCGAAAAGGTTGGGGAATCCATCGAATCAATAGACGCTTTAGTAATTTCATCTTTCTCCCTTCTTTTATTGGATCGGAGAAAGAGATCTGGCCGCAAGGGCGATTTTTGACTTTTCTAAGTGTGCATAGAATTTTCTGAGCCGCTTTTCATATAAGGACCTGTTGTTCCTCCTCGCCCTCACTTCAAAATAGATATGAAATCTCTCTGATGCCACGATGCGTAGCCAGATGAGAAAGTGAATTTTGATACTAAACAGTCTTTGGTCGGGGTTTTCGAGTGTAGAAAAAGTAAAGATTTTTTAACGACTTACCAACAACTTTTTCATCCCAGTTGTTTGCATAGATAGACAAAACCTTCTCTTTTATGTCTTTCCTAGGAAAAAATCCAGTCTAGTTTTCCTAGCTTTAGTTTTAAAGACTTGCGGCGAGATCTAATTCCTGACAGACTTTTATAGAGGCGTCTTGATTAAAAAACGAATTTATTTTCAAGACTAATGTTCAATTAATTGGGGAGGGAGCAAGGATGCTCAGAGATGTACT
>JAGRAG010000129.1 GCA_020435025.1 Bdellovibrionales bacterium
TTAAACTGCTCCCTTTAATTGCGGAGCCCCCCTTCGCAAAACCTCAATATGGCTCAGCCTTTGCTAAAAATGCTGAGCATGAAGCGAAAATGCCCAGTTTGCCACAGCCATTCCGATCTCCATGTCCGAAACGGATTTTTTTACCGTGAGTCCGGACGCGTTCGTGTACAACGCTATCGCTGCACTCAGTGCGCTAAGGAGTTTTCCGACGCCACTTTTCAGCTCCGTTATCGTCAACGCCTTCGCCGCATCAATGGCCTAGTGGAAAGAGAACTGATTTCAGGATCCAGCCTTCGTCGTACTGCACTGATTTTAAAAATCAACGTAAAAACCGTTGTCCGAAGGCTAAGATTCCTGGCTCACAAGGCTCGAAAAGAACAAGTCAGAAGAATGCAGTTACTTAGTGACATCCAGGAAGTCCAATTTGATGATATGGAAACATTTGAACACAGCAAAATGAAGCCCTTAGCAATCACGATTGCTGTTTGGAAGAACAAACGATGGATCTTAGGATGTGAGGTCTCACAAATGCCAGCAAAGGGGCTTTTAGCTAAAAGAGCTCGGAAAAAATATGGCCCCCGACTTGATGATCGAAAAAAAGGTAGAGAGAGATTATTTAAAAAAATCCAACCTGCATTAGGAGAATCCGTGGTTTTTGAAACCGACGAACACCCTCACTACGGAAAACACCTGAAAGAGCGATTCCCTAAAAGCCTGCATGTACAATATAAAGGGCGTCGAGGTTGTGTGGTGGGCCAAGGAGAGCTGAAAGCGGGAGGCTTTGATCCCCTATTTTCACTCAACCATACATGTGCCATGCTTCGATATTCGATCTCCCGACTGGTTCGAAGGACCTGGGTGACGACTAAGAGACCCGATCGGCTACAAGATCATATAGATATTTATGTGAACTTTCACAATAGGGTTCTTGTTTCTTAAAGGTTTCGGACAACGAGTGGGTTTGAGAGAAGAGACCCACCCATTTTTTGAGTTTGGTTGTCCGCAACTATGTGGAGGAGTTTATATTGCTTTTCTTTAAATTTTCACTAAGGTAGACTCACTCTCAGATTATGAAATGCCTTTCTTTGATTATTGCGATTTTTTTAATAGGCTGCTCCACCTCCAATTGGAGAACCGCCTCTCGAGAGAGCGTGGGGATAGCTCCTCTGGCCTCAGAGCTAGATGATCACATTGTGCAGATCTACCACGCTCGTGCATTTTCGTGGCGAGGGTACTTTGGAGTACATCCTTGGATTGCATGGAAAAAGGCCTCGGACGATCAGTATACGGTGGCTCAAGTCATTTCTTGGAACCTACGTAGGAATGGATCCGCCGTTGACGTCTCAAAAGATCTTCCTGATAGAAAATGGTATGACAGTTCGCCACACATTATTTTTGAAGCTCGAGGGGAAAAAGCAAAAAAGATCATCGATCAGCTTCCCTCTTTGATTGAGAGCTATCCGTATAAAAGTGTTTATAAAGTCTGGCCCGGTCCCAACTCTAATACTTTTATTGGCTATCTGATCAGAAATATAGATGAGCTCGATATAGAGTTACCGGCTAATGCCATCGGCAAAGACTACTCAGATGACTTTTTATTGTCTACAGCCAGCGGGACAGGGTTGACCTTTTCTACCTATGGCCTCTTTGGACTCACATTAGGGTTAGGTGAAGGCCTCGAAGTCAATCTGTTGGGTCTCCACTTTGGGATTGATTTCTGGACACCAGCACTCAAACTTCCATTAGTGGGCCGCGTAGGCTTTCCTGACCAAGGATTCTAGTTTCACGCCATATAAATGGATTTGCATTTAACGGCCGATACCTTCCGTTAAAATCCAAAATGTAAAAACAATTTATAAAAAATGGCGCCAACAGATTTCTGTCTAGCGCCTTTTACTTTTTGTTACTTGTACTTAACACTACAGCCATAAGGTTGTGTGGATGATTTTTGAACCTCTTTACCGGCCATGGCAGAATCCAGAGCAGCAACTACATAATTTTCAGCCTTGCTAATAGTGCTGGGATTGGACGAATCATTGCTATCAATAGCTCCTGCGTAGACCACTGTGCCCTGCGGGTCTATCACAAACATGTGGGGTGTTGTTTTCGCATCGAAGGCCCGACCCATTGTTCCGTCGGCATCTAAAAGAAGAGCTGTGGACTTCATGTTCACTCTTTTCATCTGATCGTTGGCTTTACCCGGAGCAACGTAGCCTTGCTTGCCTTCTGCCGACGTGGCCACCGTCAACCATTGTACTCCTTTTTTTGTATACTTGTCTTGAAGCATTTGCATGTTCTTAGATCCATAATGTTTTTTTACATAAGGACAGCCCTCATTAAACCACTCCAACACCACCCACTTGCCTTTAAAATCACTGAGCTGATGTGACTTGCCATTTTGGTCCACCTCGTTGAACGAAGGAGCCGGCTTTCCCACCTCCACTTCGGCCATTAAACAATTTGTAAATACCAAAACCAATAGCGCACTTAAAAACTTCATCTCTCAGCCCCTTTGTCAAAAAGATTATAAATATCACTCTCAGATAACAGTTCTGGCAGAATGATCGTTTCGCCAGTGATATTACTATAAAAAACATAAAGAGGAACGGAATTTCTGCCGTACTCCGCCAAGGCATCCCCGATCGCCTGATCTTTATTGGTCCAATCAGCTCTAACCAACAAAACATTATTGTCGTTAAATAGCTTCTGTATTTTCTTTCTATTGAGCACAGTTCGCTTATTCACCTGACATGTAATACACCAAGCCGCAGTAAAGTCGATAAATACACTTTGATCTTGCTTTACTTGCTCTATCATTTGCTTATCAAATGGCTTCCAACTTGATTTTTCAATTTCTTGCACAGTGGATATCTGTAAACTCAAAACCCAGCCCAACCAAACACTCGTTGCCAACAAGGGAATAGCCATTATTTTTTTTGCATTTATCATCCATGTTCCAGACTTAGGCAACCAAAGGATCAAACGGGGCCAATGAGCAAGTAACGGTAGTGGAAAAGCAAAACCGATTCCTAAAGAAATAAAAATAAACAGCGACTGCCAAGACGGCAAAAATAATGTCAATCCTAAAGCAGACCCCATAAAGGGGGCTGTACAGGGGCTTGCCACAACCACCGCCAACACACCCGTTGCAAAATCTCCATTAGCCCCAATTTGAGACCCTAGGTTTTGCAGCTTTGCAGGAATAAATCTTTCTATGGAGACAATATCCAGAAAGATCAATCCCAATAGCACAAACAGCAACATCAACCCACCGACCATAAAAGGACTCTGCAGTTGAAATCCCCAGCCGACGGACTCTCCGGAAGCTCTTAGCACCAAAAGCAATGCGCCGACTAAGGTAAAACTCACAAGTACGCCGAGGGCATAAAACCAACTGGAACTTCTAATGGAGCCGGGATTTTCAGCCTTTAGAAAACTAAATGCTTTTAAGAATAAAATAGGAAACACGCAGGGCATAATGTTTAGGATCAACCCACCCAGAAAAGCAAACAACAGCCCCAAAAGGAACTGAGCGAACCCCTGATCCGGTTTGATGGAAACATCATAGGCTTCACTTTTTCCATCTGCTCCCTCAAATACAAGGGTAAAACTTTGTAGGCCCTGACCGTTGTCTGCATTTTTGGACTTCGGAACGTGAATTTTAAATTCTCCATCCAAAATTTGGATCTTAGGTACTGTCGTCAAATACTCTGATCCATCATGTGGAAATACAAATAGATTGGCCGCAGTCCGCTTTATATCGCTATAAGGATCAGCTGCTTGAAATACAAACTCAGAAGGTGTGCTTTGAATAAACGTATATTGCAAATTGTTATTAGCTTTAGGAACTCGATCTTTATATTTAGCAAACAATTCTCTTTCAATATGTAAATTGGCACTGACTACATCGAGGCTCCCGTAACCAGGGACACAATCAATCTTACACACCAACCATTCGAGGTCCAAACGCGCCTGTTTGCTTGCTAAGTCCAATTCTAAAAAAATAACGGATTCTTTATTGTATCCAAAGTTTGTGAGATCACTTAAAGGTATTCGTTCTGGATAGGGCCAAAGAACCCTTTCAATTTTGCCTTCCGAAATATTAAACTTTGGTGCCGCCCCAGAATCTCCCGGATTTTTCCAGTAGATATGCCAGTGAGGATCCATTTTATAATGAATACCAATGGTTTTTTTACCTTTACCGTCAATAGGTGCGTCTAAAATTAAGCGAACTTGAATGTGATCACTGTCAATCACCTCAGCTCGAACAAAAAGCGACAGTCCTAATCCACCTAGTAATATGAGAATCACTTTAAATATAATTTTCAAATCTCACCACCCGGTATATCTGCTCTGAATTTCTAAACAAAAATTATACTGGACCAGAGCTACAACCGCTTTATGATTATTCCTATAAGCTTCTGGTTTTTCATTTTTTTCGCTGCATCAAGGGGTTTTAGGGCATCCAAGCTAGACTCTAGTCCTGCGTCAGCGCCATTTTCTAAAAGGAAAATTGCGATCTCAGTGTGGTTATTTAAAATCGCAGCCACTAAAGGGGTGGATAAAATTTCTGGATGTTGATAGTTAGGATCTACTCCACTTGCTATATGATACCGAACAAGCTCCAAATCGCCTTCCGTTGCGGATCTATAAAGCTCTTTCCAATCTCCTGCTGACAACTAAGTCCTCCATGAGATGCATCATCGATCTATTCTTCTACCTGATGCAGGTTCACTTTCTCTTTAAACCGCTACAAATTAGGCCTGCCACTCACCCTTCTATCTCATACGTTTCAATTGAGCAATGAGTTCATGAAAATTCGGAATATCTAACTTCGATTTCTTGTAAACAATCTGTATCGGGCGGAAAAGTTTAGGCTTAAGTGACTGTGAATTCTTACTGCGAAATCCTAAGGTTTCAGCCACGCCAATTGGAACAAGACCGATCCCGCGACCAGCCTTAGCTAATTGGGCGATTGCAAAGAACGATTCTAACTCACTGGACACTTTCAGATTTCGTTTTCTTATCTCATCTTGAATCGACTTTGCGGTTGCCGAGCTTCTTTCTATAGACATGATCTCATAGGGTCTTTCTAAATTTTTTAAACTTTGTGGATGATCAGCAATCAACACGAGCTCTTCGGCCTTCAACATTTCTGAAATTATAATTCTTGGATTGCTCACCTTACCAGCGCATAAACCAATGTCATAAATCGCAGACTCTACTTTCTCAATGACAACGGGACTTCTATGACTGTGATACTCGACTTCAAAATCATTTTTTTTAAAAACTCTTTCTAGATGAACCGCTCCCCAAGAAGACAAAATGGACTCAGACACACCCACTGTTAGCTTACGTCTCACTTGTTTTTTCTGGTCTCCAACAGCTTCCCGAAGCTCTATTAGTAACGGACGCAATCGCTCCACCAACACCACAGCCTGTTTTGTAAAACAGACATTTCGTCCCGATTTCTCAATCAGCTTGGTGCCATAATAGGCCTCAACGGCCGCAATTCGTTTACTAACAGCAGATTGGGAGATCCGTAAGACAGTACTTGTCTGAGACATTGTTCCTTGTTTGTGAAGCTCTAAAAGAGTTTCAAGATTTTCCAACATATTAATTACTATAAGGAATGTATTGAATTCTGTCTATTCTCTATTTTCATTAATTAAATGCATCCATAATTCATTTAGGAGGCCTTATGGTTTGGATAATTCCTATAATCATCTTTGCAACCAGCTTTGTTTCGGGAATCTTAGGTATGGCGGGAGGGATGGTTCTGATTGGAGTCCTTAGCCTTACATTTTCCATTGCCAACGCTATGATTTTACACGGTATAACTCAAATCGGCGCCAATGGGTTTCGTGCCTTCTTATTAAGAAGACACATTCAATTCAAAGTGCTCCTGCCGTATATACTAGGGGCCGGCCTGGGGTTTTTGCTATTCTCTGCTATTAACTTCATTCCTTCAAAAAGCACAGTCTTGATCGCAGTAGGCATCTTTCCTTTCGTGTCACTGCTTATGCCAAAATCCATCCCAATTGATATATTAAAAAGAAAAAATGCATTCATTTGTGGAATCAGCATTATCACATTACAATTGCTGGCCGGAGCTTCAGGACCTATTTTAGATGTGTTTTTTGTTAAAAGCTCTCTCAATCGACACCAGATCATTGCCACAAAAGCAATCACTCAAACACTGGGACATCTGATTAAGTTACTTTATTACAGTCAAATTCTCTTCTTTAGCATAGAAGAAAGTTTAGAGGTTCCTTACCTCCTATTTCCTGTCGCTATTGCCTGTGCCTTTTTAGGAACAACAGGAGGTAAACTCGTACTCGACAAGCTTTCTGAGTTTCAATTTCAAAAGTATAGTAAAATAGCTATCGCTCTCATTGGGGGCCTCTACATCCTTAAAGGTCTTATCTTGTCTTTTTAAAAAGTCCTAAGAACAGATTTAATACGATGGAATTACGTTTAAAATAATATTATTCAGGCCTTCCCCATTAAAAAACAAAGTCACTCAAACCAAAATAGATCTTTAGACCCAAGCCGACCGTCAGCCAGCAATAGGCCATCATAGCGAATCTAAAAAGAACTTTCTCGGTCAAACTGGAATCTGACATCTTGTGATCGGACTTTCTATTTCTTATGTGCAAAAAGATAGCTATTCCTGAAAAAAGGGCAAAGACCAAATTTAGAAAGAATGTATAATCTATTTTAAAAAATTCTCTATCGGTGACCTTTGTCTGAACTGATGTTTCAGGTAACGCATCAAAGACAGAAAAACCATAGTGCATAATTATTGACGAAAAAATCAGGATCAGTAAAAAGACGCCTAATATATAAAGAGCCATCTTCCAACCATAGTACTTCGCCTGAATCCGTAACACCGGGAAAACCACGAGATCACTAAAAATAAACGCCATAATTCCAGCAAAGCTAACCCCATTGGAATACAAAACCGCTGCCAAAGGAATATTTCCCATCGAACCAATAAAGGTAAAAAAAGCAGCGACGGGACCAACGATCGCCTGTAAAAGAATCTGGTAAAAATTCGGGTCATCAGATCCTGCTCCAACGAACAGAGTCTCAAAGAAAGCTTTGGGAACAAAGGCTGAGATAATTCCCGCAACAGTAAAGCCAACGGAAACATCCTTCCATACCATCAACCACTCCATCACATATTTTTGCGAAACCCGAATCCATCCCTTCTTACTTTTTATAAGCTTTTTCCAATCAGGTATTTCTTCACTTTCCCTTTGCCCTTCCCTACTTTTTGCATTTTCACGAGCCTTTCGTTCCAGATCTTTAGGCAGACTCAACTTTACAACAATGGACATAAGAACAATTAAAAGAAGTCCCCCGAGATACTCCCCAACTACGAACTGCCACGACAAAAAAATAGAGATTATGATCCCAAGTTCTATCACTAGATTGGTTGATGCTAAAAGAAAAGCCAATGCCGGGATAAGGCCAGCACCTTTGGTAAACAAAGCCCGTGTCGTTGAAAGAGCTGCAAAGGAACAAGAGCTAGATATAAATCCAAAAAAAGTGCCTAGAGCAATACTTTTTGCTCCTGCTTCCCCCATGCTTTTTTTCATTCTTTGCTCGGTCACAAACACCTGAATCATACTGCTTATAACGTACCCCAGACCAAATGCCCAAAAAGCCATCCAAAAAAATCCGATTGATACTGTTGCTGATTTAGCCCAAAGCTCCAGAAATGTATTCAAGTTCACCTCATATAAGTTGAAGCAATACCTTATCCGAAGTCAGAAGGCTTTATGAAGTAAGTGAAATAAATTTTACATTTTCTACACAAAGTCGAATCTCAGAAATGTCACATAGATTATTTTTTTAGTTTTCTCATAACATGTGTCTTGGCTAACTGAAAATCCCTGATAATTTCCATTTTTCTTATATGTGAGTTCATTAACTTTTCCGTAGCTAACAGCATGTCTCCAGAGGACTTAACTCCCCTTTTGTACTCTCTAGAAATCAATTCAAAAAACTTCTTTGAACGCACAATGTTCTCTTCGGCGTCATGGACCAGCTTATCCAGCAGTTCTAATTCTTTAAGTTCCATATGCAATTCATTTTCAATTTTTCTCTTATTAAACAACCATTCATACCTTTTTGACTCAGCTTCCGCCCGGGCCGACTGCTTTAGAACATCCCCTTCAATGAAATCTGTAAGAGTCCAAGTGGCACTCACTCCATAGACGGTCTGCTGTCGATCGACAGCGTCTGGATGTTCATAGTCTTGTCGCAAATTTTCTTGCTTAAAAAAGGCATACCCGTCAACACTTGGAAGCCAACGGTTCTCTGCCAATCTCGAAGTCAACTCAGATCGCTCTATCTGCAATTTGTCAGCTTCAAATAAATAGCCATGTTCATCCTCTGAATGTTCAAGTAATGTTCTCCATTTATGGTCGTGAGAGAGAGGTTGCCGAATACTTATTTCCGTCTTCTCATCGACTCCAATCAAGATTTTCAGAGACTCAATATACTGAGCTAATGCAAGTTTGGCCCTTTCAACATCCTGGTTAATTTCTACGCTTTTGATCTCAAATTCAAATCTATCGGAATCCGTAGCAACTCCAGATTTAATTCTTTTAAGAGCGGCAGCTTTGCTACTAGACACCCAATTCATTCCTTCTTCTAGCTTAGCAATAAGATGCTGTAAATAAAGCGCCCTCCAAAAGGCTTTTCTTGCCTCCTCAATCTGCCCATAAAGACTGACTTCTTCTTGAGCTCTGGCAATTTTGAAATTCACCTGACTTTTTTCGTCCTGAAGCTGGTCCCGCCCTCCATTAAATAAGTTTAGATCCATCCCTGCCTTATAATATGCTCCGGAATTAAACTCACTTGTGACGTACTTAAAGGTTTCTTGACCTATCTGCAAACTTAACTTTGGAATAAAAGAGCGCCTAAAAGAATCCGTTTTTTCTTTGAGTGCTTCTACATTTTTCTCCTCCGATCTCACAAGATGATTGCCTCTCTTAACCATCTCGGAAATATTATCTTCAGTTAATGTAAGCTTCTCTTTAGAAAAAGATCCAATACAAAAAAATATCATCCCAATGGCTATCGCAACCTTCATAATTCAATCCTATTTCTTAGGTTCTACCGTAAATACGACCTTGTCTTTATGCCCATTTTGCTCAATGGTTAAAACGAAATCAAATCTATGAATCCCTTTTGCATCATAGCTCGTTGTCCAATGATCTCCATTGGCTTTTAAAACAAGATCTTGAGTTCCTTTTTTTCTTGGCAGTACAACTTTAGCAGAAACAGGGAACTGAGATACTTTTTCTGCCTTAGGAGGTGTTTCAGTATTATAGACGTAAATACGAATCTCCTGACCCATCTGTACAAGCTCGAGATGTACAGACTCTAGACTTTTTAAAACTCCACCTTTTTGAGGTTTAATAGCTCCTGAATCATGAACCCCATGAGCCAATGAGGGAAAAGATACCAGCATAGCCAGCATTAGTGTTGTTATGTGAAATTTCATATTTCGCTCCTCTTGTTTCGATTGATATATTTCTGAGTGGCTGTTCTCCCAAACCGAAAAAAAATTGTTGGTGTCACTAAAATATCTAATAATGTTGAACTAATAAGACCTCCGACAATCACTGTAGCTACAGGATGAAGAATCTCGCTTCCTGGCTGACCACTAGCCAGAGCAATGGGCAATAGCGCTAATGCGGCCACAGAAGCTGTCATTAAAACTGGAGTGAGTCTCTCAAGAGATCCCCTAATGATCATTTTTTTACAGAAGGTTTCTCCCTCGTACTTTACTAAATGTAAATAATGGGAAATCATCATAATACCATTCCGGCTAGAAATTCCACAAAGTGTTACAAATCCAATAAGACTAGCAATTGTCAATGACTGACCCGAAAGATAAAGGGCGATCAGCCCCCCTATAAATGAAAATGGAATGGTTAACATGATTTGACTAACAATGGTGAACGATCGGAAATGGGTCAGCAATATGAGCATAATTCCTAAAATAGCCAACACCCCAAACAGATATATCTTTTTAGATGCCGTTTCCTGAGCTTCAAACTGTCCACCGTAGGTAATAAAATAATCTTGGGGAAGACTTATCTTCTCTCGAATTCGATCTTTGACTGAATTTACAGCAGAAACCAGATCAGAATTTGAGACGTTTGCTGAAATAACGATTCTCCTCAGGCCATTTTCTCTGCCAATCTCATTCGGTCCCGTTGTCTTATAAACATCTGCAATATCCTGCACTTTTACTTTTGTACCATCTGGCATCGTCTTAAGAATTGTCGATTTTATACCCTCTTGAGAGTTTCGCGAAGACTCATCAAATCTATAAAATAGATCAAAAAATTTCTGTCCCTCGATGACAGAACCTACAACGTGGCCATTAAAGGCAGATTCTAATAGGCTTGTGATCTCACCTGAATTTAGATTGTGCTTTGCTGCTTCCTCTCTTAATGTGTAAACCTTTAGCTGTGGGATCAAACCCTGTTGCTCTACTTGTAAATCCACAATCCCTTTTATATCGGAGATCGTTTCTTTTAACTCCGCGGCTTTTAATCTTAGAATGTCCAAATCCTCTCCAAATATTTTAATGGCAATTTGTGCGCTGACACCCGACAAAGTATGGTCCATAAGATGTGAGATAGGCTGTCCCACGTTGACTCCAATATTTGGTATTGTTGCCAACTTTTCTCTAATACTATTTAAGATTTCCTCTCGGCTTCTTTTAATGTCTTTTTTGAAATCAACATCGACTTCACTGACGTTCACACCCATCGCGTGCTCGTCTCTTTCGGAGCGTCCCGTCCGTCTTGATACTGATTTCACTTCCGGAACCTCTAGAATTCGTTTTTCTGCTACAAGGCCAATCCTATTAGACTCCTCAAGGCTCGTTCCCGGTGGTGAAAATACAGCAATCATTGCAGTGCCTTCATTGAATTTAGGAAGAAAGTCAGATCCCATGTTAAAAATAGTACTTAGAGAAACTAAAAATAAAATCACAGTTGTAAGTATAACGGCTTTAGGCCTCTCTAAAAGTTGACTGAGGAACCTCTGATCCCACTTTTTAAGGAAAGAAACCAGCCAAGTTTCCCGCTGCATTCCGTGACGATCTTTAGCTAAAAGTAGCGAACTAAGAACAGGTGTCACAGTTAACGAAACCAGGAGCGAAGCAAAAAGAGACGTTAAATAGGCAATTGCAAGAGGAGTAAAAAGCCTTCCCTCCAATCCTGATAGCTGAAACAAAGGAATGAAAACAAGACCTATTATAACTGTTGCAAGTACTATCGAATTTCGTACTTCCGATGAGGCCTGAAAAACGACTTGAAGCAATGGCTTTTTATCCAAGGACTTCTGATTCTCCACAATACGTCGATGAATATTTTCTACATCGACAATCGAGTCATCAACAAGTTCACCAATAGCTATCGCTAACCCACCTAAAGTCATTGTATTAACGGACAATCCGAACCATCTAAAAGTTATAAAGGAAATAAAAAAGGAAAGTGGAATTGCCAATAAAGTAATGAGACTCATCTTAAAGTTCATTAAAAAAAGCACAAGAACAACAAGAACTAATACGGTTCCTAATTTTAGTTTCGACAGCACGCCATTAATCGAGGCCCGAATAAAATTGGATTGCTTAAAGATATTCGTATTAATGATAACCCCAGGCGGAAGAGTTGATTTCATTTGCTCCACTTCGGCATCGACTCTATCAGTTATGGCCACCGTGTTAGCACCGGGTTGTTTTTGAATCACCATAACTACAGCAGGCTTTCCCATATAGCTTGCATCGCCTCGTTTCACTCGATTACCAATTTTAACATCGGCTACATCCTTAACGAAAACGGGCTTACCAAAGTGCAATCCTACTAGGGTATTTTTGATCTCCTCTATTGAGGAGACAGCACCAATATTTCGAACTAAAATTTCCTGATGACCCTCTACAAAAAAACCTCCCGATGTGTTTCTAGAAATCTTTGATAAAGAACGGTCAACGGTCTCAAGATCGATTTGATACTGATTGAGCTTCTCTGATGAAACGAGGATCTGATACTGTTTAAGGCCCCCTCCTATGGCGATCACCTGAGAGACTCCCGGAATCATCATCAAACGGGGGCGTAAAGTCCATTCAGCAAAAGTTCGTAAGGCTGTCGGCGATACGCCTTCATTTTCCGTAGAAATGGCAATCTGCTGGATCTGCCCCATCAAGCTAGATACGGGAGCCATGAATGGTTCAACATCGCTCGGTAGCTGGGATTGAACAAGACGAATTCGTTCTCCTACAAGCTGTCTGGCTCTGTAAAGGTCCGTTCCCCACTGGAACTCAAGATAGATCACAGAAAGTCCAATTCCCGATGTCGATCTTATTCTCTCTATTTCGGGAAGTCCGGTCAGAGAGTACTCCAATGGAATTGTCACTAAGGTCTCAACCTCTTCCGGAGCTCGACCGTGAGCTTCGGTCATTACAGTAATGGTCGGCTTCGTCAATTCAGGAAATACGTCAACCGGTAACTTTGACAAAGAAATAGATCCATACACTAGGACCAAACAAACGAAGCCAATAATGACCAGTCGATTTTTCAAAGAAATCTTAATCAATAAATCTAACACAAGCGTCTCCAATAAAGCACTTGAGAGGAAGGTAATCTAAAAGAATGGAAAGAAATTAGACCGAAATGGCTTTCGGTGGCTCAAAAGGTCCTTCAAGATATGGGCCTAAAAACAACTGATCCTTTTCAAAAAAGTTGTCTTTCATTTCAAAGGCAGAAAATGAAAAGAATTTACTACTAAAGTCGACAAAGGGTGAATGAGGACAACCGATGCACAGATGCCTCTCACCCGAGCTTTCATTTCCTGGAGTCTCAGAATGATGACAAAAGTGAATTCTCAGTTCTTTGGAATAACTTAAACTCTCTAAAGCGTCGATATTTTTAGAAACCGTATTCTCAATTTTTGCGACTCGATCTCCACAACAACGCGTCTCTCCCTTTAAAAAGGAAGTACAAAAAAATATGACGACTAGTATAGAGATAACGAAATTCATGGCTTGAGGTTACCCAATCCTAGAGTCGAGGTCAATTTGTTGTTCTTAGTTGCACGATCTATCCAACTTCAAGTCGGTCAAAAAACTTATGATCATCTAGAACCCTTGCTCCGCCCCTTACAACGGCATATAGAGGATCCTTTGCAACAATGACTCGAACCCCAACGGATTGAGAAATTCGTTCTGGAAGTCCAGAAAGTAAGGCCCCACCTCCAGCTAGAATAATCCCGTTACATGAAATATCACCAATAACTTCTGGAGGGCACTGTTCAAAAGTTCTTCTTATAATATCCACAATCTGTTCCACAAATCGATCGACAGGACGTGCAATCATTCCGGAGGACACAGTAAACTTTTCAGGCAATCCTGTCTCGCGATGAATTCCAGCAATTTGAACCCTTTTATCTAGGTTCTTCCTTAAAAAGGCTCTGCCGATAGACATTTTTAAAAATTCCGCCGTCTGAGGACCAATTTCAAATTTATATTGCTCTCTGAGATGTCGAATTATGTCCGTCTCTAGGCTGTTCCCACCAACTCTTCTTGCAAATGAGGCGACCGTTCCTCCCAGAGTCAAAACAGCAGCCTCAGAAGTACCTCCTCCAATATCAACTATCATACTGGCACTACTTCCTAAGACATCCAATCCCGTACCAATTGCCGCCGCCATAGGCTCACTTAATAAATCTACACGAGAAGCTCCCAACTCTATACCTAGCTCCCTAATAGATTCTCGCTCATAGTGAGTGACATGGCAGGGTAAAGAAATAAGCAGTCTCGTTTTTCTATAAAAACTAGTCGTTCTTTGTCTCCTCAAAAAGAAATTCATCAACTTCAAAGTGGACTCAAAATCTGCAATCACTCCCTCTTTAAGTGGAGCGATAGATGACATAAATAATGGTGTTTTCCCAACCATTTTTTTTGCATACTGACCAAAAGCCGAATAATCATAAATCTTGTCGCATTTCAGTCTTGCCGTAAGAACCGTCGGTTCATTTACTTGTAAAGCTTGACTCGAATAAACAAGAGTATTGGCTGTACCCAAATCAATATAACAATCACCAAACTTTCTCATAGCCCGAAGTCTCTCCTTTAAACTATCCCAAAAGTTCTCGACATTTACTTTTGGATTCACTACTTCCCCAAACGTGAAAAACATCATTAAGGGAAATCGTCTCTGCATGGTTTGGAAACATAATGAGGTTGTCATTGCGAGCTATAGATACCACCGTCGCCCCTGTTTGAGCACGAATGTTTAAATCGGCCAGCGTCTTCCCTATGACGTTTTGATTTTTAATGCGAATGGGTTCGAGGTCCTCTAGACCAGGGATCTCTAAGGGATCTTTTATAGGTAAATTTGAGGCTTTGCTAAATGTCTGCTTTTTAATGACAGATAGCAGTTTTTCGCTCCCAGCTTCACATTCAAAAGCGACCACTCCCGCACTTTTCCACAAACGATAAAAGATAGTGATGAGCACCAACAACACAAGAAAAATAAAAATGTAGCTATCCAAAAAGAAGCTAACGGACGCTAAAAGAGGAAAACTAACAGCTAGGCTTAAAATAGACCAGATAGTTAAATGAAAAAATCTTTCTGCTGAAGATCCCTCTTGGTTCTTTTTCGGGTTAAACGAAAAAACAGCTTGCGAAAGCTTGATCGTTACAGCCGAAGACATTCGCGTAAACCCATATACAATTGGCGCTAAGACAACTCCCAAAATAATAAATAAAACGGTGGATTCCCATAAAGTCCCAGAGGGAACTCCCACCTTATTTAATATGGGGGGTAGAAAGTTAAAAAACAGAGGTGGTATCAAGATCAGCAACACCGAATCAAAAAACAAGCCTATGATGACTCGCTTGGGAACACCTAACAACTTTCCATCC
>JAGRAG010000130.1 GCA_020435025.1 Bdellovibrionales bacterium
CTTCACCATAAACTGGCTGGGACAGAAAAGAAAAAAATATGTAAATAATAAAAAACTGAATTAAACGCATTTTTACTCCTAAAACGAATTTCACTAAAGGACTGCAAATTTCAATTTAAAAAAGGGGTCCTTTCCTTGGACCTATAGAAAATCCTTCTTAGGTACTTAGGGATTCAATTATATGTTGGTGAGATGATTTTGTATTTTCTATCTCCTTTACTTAATTTTCTATTTATCTTATCAGTATCGAAATAAAAGATCCTATTTCCATCACTTCAGTATCTAGATTCTCTTTATATGCAGATGGATCGTATTCGGTTTTTTTTCATTCTATATCCTTTAAAAGATAATTTTTTATTTACATAATGACAGGTACATTAAGGTTAAATCATTAGGTATTGGATTTAAACTGACCAAATTGGGGGGACTTAACCTTGTAATTTTAATTACTTAAGGACCGTCTAAGTCTTATCAAAAAAAATAAGTAGAAGATTCATTCCTCGAGCCCATTCCCTTTACCAGATCGCTAATTTTTTGTTTGTGTAGTTATCTAGACTATTTAACGCGGTTGAGAACTATTAACGGGAACACACTTTACATTGTTTAAAGTATGTTTTTTAATTTCCTCCGATTCAAGGAGCCAGCCATGAAAGTCTCATTCATTTTTTTAATTTTAAGCCACATTCATTTCACAGCATACGCTAATTCAGCATATCGTTATCCTTATGAAAGTTCTGAAGCCGCTGCCATTCGCGTTCTGGGCGCAATTCCTGAAAATTCTATGAGTGCCTACAGTACGAAAAAGCACTTTCATGACTTAAATTTCCAATCTGTTCCCCAATGGAGCTTCGAACAATTGTTTAATTACTTTTACTACGTAAGAGACCTTCAATTTTTAGAAGATCCAAACAAACTGGTGTCCGCACGACGATTGAGTTGGATGTATCCAGACCATGGATGCTGGATTAGAGCACAACTCATGAACTATATTTTTAAACAATTAGGTGTTCCGCCTTTAGCGAAAGTTTTTATTTACGGCAATTTAAAAGTCGATACTTTTTTTTCTCCTAGGCGGTCCGTCAGTTGGTGGTATCACGTTATTCCGATGGTGCGAGTGGATAATGAGATCTTTGTTGTAGATCCTGCAATTGAAATCACCCGACCTTTACTGTTCACAGAGTGGGCCGGAAGACAAGGAGATATTCAAAACCATCTCACGTTTGCCGTTTGTCATCCACAAACTTACGGCCCTCGAGACGACTGTTTTCAACCTACCAAGAACTCCGACAAGTCAGCTTTCTCCTCTATTTCTAGTTATCTATCATCTGAAACCAGTCGGTTAAAGGCCCTAGGATTAGATCCAAAGACTTATTTAGACGCCCACCCGCCATGGCCAGAGCGTCACTGATTTCAAAGAGCACTTGGGAGAACGCGGAGTATATTGGACTTTGACAATTCGACACGCCCAATTTTCTACTTTTGAAAACTAGTCTTTCGTTATACGAATCTCGCAATTAATCAGTGGACATCTCCAACTAATCGAAAAAGAATATAAGGACACAACCATCAACGGGAGAATCGTTTGTGAAGTATTTAAAAATTTTAGCACCTTTATTTTTCGTTTTCAGTTTGAATGCCAATGGGGCTTCTTCTGGTGGAATTGGCTTATATGCTGGAGCCGGCTTGCCATTTTTAGGTCAAGCAGGTTTGACGTACAGTACTTCTGGAATGTTCAGCTTCGCTCTGGGATACAATCTGCTTTCTTTAGACAGTGGCTTATCTAAAGTGGAGCTTTCTATGCCAGAGTTTATGATTCACTATCACCCCTTTTCCGGCTCTTTTTATTTGGGCGTTGGTGCCGGCCAGGAAACCTTGGAAGTAAAGGCCACGGATTTGTTTACAGGTTATACTGCCTCAGCAAAAGTAACCGCAACGACGACCATTGCAAAAATGGGTTGGATGTGGGGGGCTTCAGATGGAGGTCTCTGGTTTGGAATGGATCTTTCCTTTATAATGCCTTCAGGAGGAGATCCAGATATTGTTGCGCCTGGACTTACATCTACGGATCAAGCGTATAAAGATACCGAAGATGCTGCAAAAAAATTCGGAAACACTTCTTATGTAAATATCACTTTTGCTAAACTAGGATTTATCTTCTAATTCTTAAAAGCAAAAACTTCTAACTCTTTAAGCACAAGCCCTTAGACAATCTGTGTAAGGGCTTTTTCATTCTGTTCGTAAAGGTGTAAACACAATATAACTTACTGAATGAACTCAGATATGGCATTCCAATATTCAGAATCAGCAAACAGATCATTGTGTTCTCTTTCAAGAAATTCAATGAATTCAGCTACACCATTTGGAAACTTTGAAAAGACCTCTTTACCAAATTTAATCGGAATGACCTTATCTTTCTTACCGTGAATGATCAAAGTGGGAGAATGGATAGAGGAAACCACTTCTGTGGTTTTCCAACTGTTATTTTCCATCCAATCGTCAGGAACATCGTCAACTAAGTTTCCCACCTTGTCTTTTGCTAAACTGTAGGTATTGGCCCACGGACTCGTGAGAATTAACTGTTTGATCGAGGGCTGATGTCTTTCTGCCAATTGAGCTGCAACTGCGGCTCCCATAGATCGACCCCAGATTATGATTTTTGAATTCGGGAATGTTGCTTGCGTCCACTCCATGACGGCATCCGCTGCCTCGTTGATGCTGGGCATACTGGGAACACCCGTACTGCGTCCGTAACCAGGAAAATCAAAAACCACCCAATTTGTTTCCAGGCGATCAAAAGCCTTAAGTATGTTTCCTTCCCAAAGAGAGCCGAGATTAACACCATTTCCATGCAGATAGATAATAATGGGACGTTGAGGATCGGCATATTTTTGGTACCACACATGGATGTCGTTGAAATTTGAGCTCTCATCTGATGGATCTTGAAGGGCTTTAAGTAACACTTCTTTGTAACCATCTGGAGGAACTTCAGGAACATTTGTTTTATTAACGTGGTCTAACGGGTAGAGCATATTTTGAGCCCTATCTACAAGGCTTCCGATACAAGCCATATTGAACATTGGTGACAAAAATAAAATGATTCTGAAAAAATACTTGATAAAAGTCATAGGCACCCCAAACTTCCTTGTTTAAAGACATCCCAGTTATCGGCCTCGATGTGGTAAACACTTTATGTTTTACTAATTTATTCCATAGAATTTGGACAAAAGGATTGAATATTGCATTCAAATAGTATTGCTCGAGCTTTTATATAGTATTCTTGCGGCCTTTAGGTCAAAAAATTTCTCTTTCTGAGTTCGAGACTAGCATGTTTGAAGTTTAAATGAAACCAGTTATGAACTGTTGGATCTTCGAGAGCTTCTTTCTTTACCTTATATGGCTGATTGATCTGGCACTTTTCGTAAATTTCAGGATTAAACATCCCATGCAGCAATATTTGCTCAAAAGAATTAACTTGAAAATTCAATTCATCTACTAATTTTGGATACAGTGGAGCTAGTCGACTGAATAAGTGTTCAATGAAATTTATTCCGAAGGAGACATGACGTCCCTCTTCGATTAAGTGTTGCTGATTAATAGACCTTACTAGAGCAGGCAAATTTGAATCTTTGGATAAAATTCTATTGTAAATCATGGATACCTGTTCAAACAGGTAAACCTTCACGAAAAAAAATAGAAACCCCTTGTGAGTACGGACCTTTTCACCTTGAGAGCCAAGTTGAAAATTTTGTGAGTCTACAATGGGTTGTTTCACGGATTTACAGAACTTTTTAAACCAGTAAGTATGATTAACTTCTTCATCAATAAATATTCTCAAATAATGTTGGACTTCTTTATCATCAATTAGAGGAATATAAGCCTTCATATTTTCAATTAAAAAAGCTTCTCCATGAATTGTTAAACTGAAAAAATTTATAAGCTCAAGTTGGCTGAGATTAATTTTTTGTTCATTATCCATCTGTTTATAGATTGGATGCGCGCGAATAGAGATTAATTCTTCACTAAAATGAACAATTCTTTTTTCGTCATCTGTCAAAGGAAAATGGGAATCACAAACTTCATCATATGATGAATGTGAATTACTTATAAGCTTCTTAGCAACATCATTCAATTCTGTATATGTAATGTTCTCTTTATAGTTCATTTTTTTATGATAGCAGGAAATATTTCACTTTGCTCACTTTTTTTAAATTAAATAACTTTTCCAAAGTTTTTGTACTTAAGTATGACTTTTTAAGAAAGTATTTTTTCAAATATAATTGAAAATAGGACTCATTACAAATTTAATTGAACTCTGAAATTTCATTTGATACGACTTTAAGCATAGCGGCTCTCCTTATAATGGCTCATTTTATGAGCGGTTGGTCTTAGGCGACCACAAGGTTATGCCGCTATGTTTTTACCCTCAATCCCCAACTTTCTAAAATTTCTC
>JAGRAG010000131.1:0-8837 GCA_020435025.1 Bdellovibrionales bacterium
TCAATACTTCTCCTGAGTTTTGGCTCAATGCTCAAAAGGCTATGGATGTGTTTGAGGCTCAAAAATCTGTTGGCAAATTACCAAAGCCTATTTTTAAGGTAGGCTAACTTCATTTCAAGCTGCCATTTCCTCAAAGCACCAAGTTCTTAACTAGTCCACTTTACACGGCTATTTTGTTGAATCTCTCTTCATAGAATCGGGGTTATTTTAAACACCCGTTCAATGTTCCTACACATATTGTTTTTAGCACTACATATTTTATAAATTAACTCAAGTATTTACAGATCCTGCTATTGGCTCATTTCTTGAAATGTTGAATGTTAAATGGGGGAGCAATGAAAATAAAATCGCTATTTCTATATCTTATATCTTTATTCACTTTACTTTTAACTATTGCGTGTAGTGAAGGTGACCACCAAATTAAAGATTCCACGACAGATCTAGGCTCTAATGGTGAATCAAATCAAGAAACACGTACATTGTCCTTTACAGGTACAGGGGGCGCTAACTGGACGCACAGGATTCATTATAATTCTAGTGATCTAAGTCAAATTAGTTTAAAAACCTCGGTAACAAATGAAAACACGAGACCTCTGACACTCAATATGGTTCATGTGATTCCTTTTGAATCCATAGATGAAGGGAGCTGTATAACTTATTTTTACGGCAATGGGACTTTGGTAGCAAATAATTTGCCATATGAGGGAAATATCTTTTACTGCCGTAATAACAATCAATTAGAGATTCAGCACGGTGCAAATATAAATGGTCAGGGATTTAATCCACCATTTCAAAGTCATGGAGCCGTTACGCTCAACTAAACTCTTAAGATCCTCTCTGATGACTCAAGCAGGCATCTTTTAAAATAGAGACTTGATCGATAACCGTAAAAAGAGAATAGTGCTTCTTTTGAAAGGTTGTGACGGCCTTTGTCGTCTCAACCGTGGATAGAGAGGGGAGGAACTTGTGCGTAGTGTTGTTGCATTAGCTTTAATTTTGATTGTGGGTTCCAATGTTTTTGCATCGGAAAAACGATACTCTTGCAACTTTAAGTCTGTCGACAGTAAAGAGTATGAGCTTATTTTTGCTTATAACGGTGTTTGGCCCTACAAGCTGCAGGGTAAAGTTTCGATCTATAAGGAGTCCATTGAAGTTTTTCAAACAAAGGGACGAGTCATTTATGGTCAGGAAATTGATTTTGATAATAAATTGGCGACGGACTATCTCTTACTTGGTTTCGATGGAACTTATGTGCCCGCGGAATATTTCCAGCTGATGTTTTCCAAGAATAAACTCATTGCAAGGCTAAAACTTTCTGCCGTTTTTGAAAATGATGGCGTTCAAGAATCATCTTGTAAAGAGGACGAATAAAGAGCCACAGAACTATCATGCACTTATGCGATTCTCCTCGATCAAGGGGGAGTGCGCCTAAAAACCGTTTTATAATTCAAAGTTAAGGACTTTCAAGCGCTAATTATTGAAGCTTAAATACCCGTAAGTCCCTTTCTTCAAGGTTTTTGCGACATTGTTAAAGGCTTCGGTGCGGGGATTTGTGATGCCTATTTTAAAGTAACTAAGTATGAGGTTGATTTTGAGGCTGTATTTAGATTTTAACACCGTAATAATCCATTTTATTACGGAGCCAATATTGACATTGTCGATCTCCACTCATGTCTTTCTCTTGCTGCTTTTACCTTGCGATCGAGCCTCTTAAGTAATCTTTGAAGCTCACTAACATCCGAAAAGAGAACGGGTTTATCACTATTTCGAGAAAGCTGAAAGGTTTCTCCATCAAGTGATAAAATTTGACTCATATCTTCTTTTGAAATGGTTCCTCGATGATAGCTCTCAATGGATTTTGCTCCTTCATGAACAACTAAGCCATCTAAAGTCCAGCACACAAAAATAAGTGGAACAAAAACTCCAGCTGTTCCGTAAAAAGCAAAAAAGACTATTCATGCTTTCCTTTTGTAGATTATTTCTTTACGGGTTGTTAAGCGCGTCTTCAATTCCTAAAAGCATCTGCTGAAACTGATAAAGACTGGCCCTATCTTGGAAAGGCTTCGTGTTGGGTTCCCAGTTCCCGTTGTTATTGACTAATTTACTTGGGCTGGGTCGAGACCTTTGAAATCCTTTAATCAGATCCATTCCATCGAAACCCCTTCCTTCATCAATAAACTCAGCCCACCAATCCAGTCGATAGTACCTTGGGATGTTCTCTTCGCGATTGAATGCGATTCCATTATTTAAGCTTTGTATTGGCAAGCTATTACTGACTAACTTAGGACCATTGTGATAGACCATAACTCCGGAAACCTCACCGTTATAAGAGGCTTTTCGGGCGGCATAGTGAATCACTTCGGGGATTGTTCCAAAATAGCCGGTATCGACGACGATCACCTTATCAGAATTTTTAAAGATGCCGCTTTGATTTATATAGTCTGCAATTTCAGCATTTTTGTTGCCTCCAAGACTGGTCCAACCATTTTTTTTAAAGTCATGGGGAACTTTTCCAATTCCGGTTCTGATTCTTCCGGAGCCGTTGCGTTCATTGGCCTCCCAGTGACGGAGCATTTTAGTTGTAAGATAAAGCTCTACAAACTCCACCTCAACGGGAAGCCGATCCGCCGCCGCCCGTAGATAGTGGCCCAGAAACTCAGCGCCTCCCATGGCAATAACTACTTTAACTCTTTTGTTTCCCTCGGCATGAGAAAAAACGAGGTCTGCTAACTTAGGCCCCCATTCTCTGGCAAAAGCCAGTGAGCTTTGATAGTGGCTTGCGGACTTATCTTTTCTGATGTTTTGTCTTTCTGTTTCACTCAATCTCAGAATAGTCTGACTCTCTAAAACCTTAGCTGTTGAGTCGGTACAGACCGAAGCAAGAGTCGCACCCGTAGAGCAGAATAGGAAAAAAATTGCGAAGATTAGGAATCTCATCACCCGGTGAATTGCATATACAGTACCTATGAGCACGAAGGAGCAGCCATTAGGTGGATTTTAAGGTCATATGTGTATATCTAAATGGAATTTATTTGTTCGAGTGACACTTTTTGCACGCTACTAGACAGTTTTCTTAAAATTTGATCTGTCGACTTGAGGACCAGAAAAGCTACTAATAGGGGGCTTGTCGGTGTTGAAAGAGAGTCGGGGGCACATCTATGAACCCACCTTAAACCAAATTTGTCAGGAACCCAATGTCTAAAAATAGCTAAAATGCCATCGGCCCAAGGAGAACTCGTAAAATCCGAAGGCCGAAAATGAGTTTGCAATCGGCTATGCCCGAGGGCTTCTTTTTTGTCCACCTTGTCCGCGTGAATTTTTCTTTCTTCGCTGATTGCTAAATCGAAAGGGTCTTTTACCTTTTTTCTTTCCACGTGACTCTTCACGGTCGGAACCCTCTAATGGTCGGCCTGGAATTTCATATTTTTTTGCCAGTCGATTCCATTGGCGATGTTCAGATGGAGAAACAAAACTGACGGCTTCCCCGTGGGCACCATTGCGAGCGGTTCGTCCAACACGATGTACATAGTCTTCATCTTGCATCGGTAAATCAAAATTGATCACATGTTGTACATGTGGGACATCGATTCCACGAGCGGCGACATCCGTGGCACATAAAATGCGCGTTTTACCGTTTTTAAATTTACTGATGGCTTGGTTTCTTTGGCCTTGGGAGCGACCGCCATGAATGAGGTCAACGGCAAAACCATACTCAAATAAATGCTTTCGCAGTTCATCGGTGCGACGTTTGGTTTTGACAAAGACAATGACAGAACCGTCGCGTTTTTTAAGTTCGCTGACAATATGGTTGTCTTTGTCCTTAGCCGCCACTTGAACCACAGATTGTTTGATGGTGGCGACGGGTCGTGCCTCATCTAACAGCAAAGTTTCCGGATCCACCAAATATTTTTCGGCAAGACTTTTGACTTTCTTATCTAAAGTGGCTGTAAAAAACGAAGTTTGTCGGTGTTTAGGTAAAAACTTAAGAATTTGTTCTAACTGTGGTGCGAATCCCATGTCGATCATGCGATCGCCTTCATCTAAAACGAGATGCTGAACTTTATGAATTTTCAGAGTTTTGCGATTCAAGTGATCAATAAGTCTTCCGGGTGTCGCAATCACAATGCGAGGTTTTGATTTTAAAGACTTAAATTGCTTACGAATGTCTTGGCCCCCGACTAGTAGAGAGATGGGAAACGAACGATCGCTTTGAACCAGAGTCTTTAAAAAATCTGAGATCAGCTGTGCTAACTCTCGAGTCGGTGCCAGAACCAGGCCTTGAGGCTGCGGGTTTTCCATCAAGGCTTTAACCATCGGAATAAGATAGGCTCCCGTTTTACCAGATCCGGTTTCGGCACAAGCCATCAGATCCCGCTCAGCTAACAGAAGGGGGATCGCTTGGGATTGAATTTTAGTAGGTTTCTCAAAGCCAATTTTTTTTAAAACACGAGACAACTGGGGAGGGAGATTTAATTCATCAAAACTCTGCATGGATATTCCTTTTAATGGGTTTCATCACGAAAAAGGAACATAGAAACACCCAGATTCCCTTAGGATGCTTAGATCTACAGACCATGCTGCCATATGTCAACAGGAAATATCCGAATTATTTATTAGATTTAGGCTTTTGAGGCCAGTCTCGTCAAGCGGGGGATAGGAAGAAAAGAAGGGGGCAGGTTCCATTGAGTTTGTCAATTCTGCAAGTTTTACTAAGTCATTTCAAGTAGATTCGATTTCACCGAATTAAACTGACGGCCGCGAGCTTTCCTTTTAGAAGTAGCAAAAAGGTCGGAGATAGAGTTCTTCGACCTTTTTTTTCTAATAGACATTGCCAGTCTATTATCTTTTATCTTTGGCGAACATAACCTTAGGTTCCAAGCATCTCACCCATCATCTTATAAGCTGGATCTTTTCTAGGAGGACAATTCGTTCCCAGTGCCTCTACGTAACGATTGTACATACAAAAAGCGCTGGAAATTAAAATAAGATCATTGATCTCTTCGTCAGTCAGTTTAAAGGAGCGCAAATTTTCAATCTCGTCAGCAGTGATGGATTTATACGCACCTTGCACTTTTTTAGCTAAGGCTAAAAAATGTTGAACCTTTTCTGACAAATTATCAGCAAAGGGGTTTTCCCAAACGTTATGAGCCACTTCCTTTTGGGCGTGATAGTCCGCGGCGGCACCGTGGCTTTCACTGCAAAAAACACAGTCGTTGAGAAAAGAAACGTAACTAGCCACAAGCTCACGTTCCATTTTAGAAAAATGAGGAGTGTCACGAGTCAATAAAACTTCGGCAAGCTGCGAGAGAGGTTCAGCAGTGTGTTGGTATGTTTGTAAAAGACCGGAAATTCCTGGACTGGTTTTATCAATTAAATTTATATATGACATGGGCTCCCTTTCGTTTAGAAATAAATATGATGGTAGTTCGATTTAAGCCATTCTTTGAATGTTTCTTAAAAATTATAAATAGTGTCACTAGGGCCGGTACTCATTTAACTAGACCTTTTAGAACCTCATCTTGTCTTTCATTCTTTGTCGGATAGCAAAATGCCATCTTCAGCGTGGCACTGCCACGCTTGCGGTGTCATTTCGCTTTCCTCCGCGCGTAAGAGATATCTGAAGCACTAAAATGTCCAGTTAAATAAGTACAGGCCCTAAATTAAAAAGGACCCTAAGGTCCTTTTTAATGATTTAGCTTTCCAACTTTATCGGTTTCTTCGAATTATTCCCTGCAGGCATCAAAAGTGAAGTTTTTAGAAAAAGCCAATACTGAAATTTCCGTTTCTTGATCTGCTGAAACTTGATAGACATCGATGTCATAAGACAGTGGTGTTGAGAAAAATTGCGTTTCATACTCTTGGCATAGTGAGTCCTCTTGCCAATCTAAGGTTTCTACGCAAACACTGCGAGTGACATATTGTGGTCGGACAAGTTGAACCATCTCATATTTTTGGCAGATAGAATCCTCTTGCCAATCTAAGACTTGCGTACATCTTGAAGCCACTTTGTCTTTGGTCATGAGCATATAGCCATGAGTTCCTTTGTAGTAACAGACTCGGTCAGCTCTAACATTGAGGCTACCAAATCTGATTTTTGGCAATTCATAACTGTATGTTGCGTTACTTTGAATATCTACCCAAGTGCTTTGGGCATCAATTGTTTCTGCTTCGATCGCCAAACTCCCCCACAGGAAGATAGCGGTAACTAAAATAGTTTTCATAGGAATTCCCCCTTTTTTTAACGTTGGACTAAAAATAGGTTAGAAATCTGCAAAAGGACAGTTTAGTTATTGAAATCAAAAGTTATCAGGAACGACATTTTTTTCTTTGTCGAGTGTTGTAAAAAGAAAGGTTTTTTCTAAAAGTTGCACTACTTTGAAAAGTGTTAAACGTACTTAAAGTGTTCCATTAAAGGGTTACAGATGCGAGTGATAAGATCAAAGCCCTTATAGTTGTTTTTGTGAAATATTTGGCCAATTTTTTTAAACTCTTTTTGATACTTTAAATTTTGTACTGAAGGATAGGGTAAGTCACAAAATTGAAATAGAGATTGCATGACATTTTCAGGAGATGTGAGTAAATCTTCATAACGGATTTCATAAAAATTCTTTAACTCACAGCTTTGCTGATGAACCAGTTCAATCGAATCGTTCCATATATGAGAGGTGCAAATAAGATTGTCAGGTCCGTATTTTTCTAGCCAATGTTGCAAATTCTTGACTCTAGGATAAGGTACGATTGATTTTAGTAAGGGATGATTTATTTTTTGCAACTGTTCATTAGATAATTTATGAAGCTTTATAAGAGAGTTAGCCACCGCTCTGGGGTCTCGAACAATATGTATGAATTTCGCATCGGGAAAAATCTCTTGTAGAACGACAAGATCGGGTTGCATGACAGGGTACTTGCAGACAAATCTTGTAGGAGTTTTCCCAAAAGTTGAAATTATTTTTCGAATGTCATTTTTAATAATCTCAATATGTTTTGTGCCAAGTTTCTTTGCACTAAGAGGTTCCCAATAAAGGGAATCTACATCTCTTTCAAACCACTTTCCCCAAAGCATAATGGGTTCGGAAGGACTTCCCAAGTTTGTTTCGACAGAGTCTTTAAAAAACCTTTCGCCAGAAACATTTAATTTTAAATTTTTGCGAAGCCATTCAATTCCTCTTATATGATTAGGAACATTGTTCATAGAATTGGTGACGTAAGCCCCATATTCATGGAAAGCAACCAGATTGTAGAGTAATGTCGTCCCAGAGCGTGGTAGGCCTACAATAAAAATGGGTTTTTCTATTTCAATGTCTTTATAGGAGTCATCAATAAAAAGGCGTTCAACGGAACCTAAGATAAAACGTTCTAAAAAGCTGGGGGGAGAAGCAATATAAAACTGCTCTTCAAATTTCTTTTGGAACAAAAGTTTAGACCACCAGTTTCTATATTTCGTTTCGATCTGTTGAAGTGGCATGATCTCTCGCCCCCTGTCTATCAGCGTCACTGTATCACTGAAATCTGTGAAACTCTAATATGCGAACTTTGAAAGATCGGGATTGACACGGCGCCTGACTGAGAGTGTTGATTTCCTGTTAAAGGGGGGTTGATTTGTCAAAAAAAACGTTCCACTCTTGTATACAGTCCTTTCTGGTCAAAGACTTAAGAGAATGCATAAGGACCTGACTGTGTGGTGTTATGGCATATGAAGAAATTCTTATCGAAGAAAAGGTCCCTCATTTTTTAAAAAAGGAGGCTTCAACAGTCGTAAAGATGGCCCGTTCGTTTGCTGGCGAATTCTTAAGTAAAGAGTCGCCAGTTTTGGAAAAAAAAGTTTTTCATGACAGTCAATATGTGAGTCATGAATTGGCACAGGAGTTAAATCGTCGAGGCCTCATTAATTTATGGTTGCCCCGAGTTTTTGGCGGACGAGGATTTCATCCTTATACGATGTATCTGTTTAATGAAGAGTTAGGTCGTTTGTGCCTTTCTACAGCTAACATTTTAGGGGCTCACTACGTAGCCTTATCGGTTCTTTCGGCTTCAATGAATGTAAAGTTAATGAGAAGTTTACTTTTGAAAATTGAAAAGGGCCGTTTAGCTCAAAAGCCATGTCTTTTTTCTATTGCTGTTACGGAGCCAAATGCGGGAACTGATGTAGAAGACTATCGTCTCTTACCAAAGGCCCAGATTAATTGCTTCGCCAAAAAAACTCAAGGGGGGTATTTACTTAATGGCCGAAAGATGTTTATTTCTGGAAGCCATTTATCCTCATGGTTTATTGTTGTTGCATACGAAAATAGACGTGATCTACCGAGTTCGGTTGTCTCTTTTGCCATCCCAAAAGGTGCAAAAGGTTTTTCGATCGGGCCTATGGAGCGCAAGATGGGGCAGTCGCTTTGCCCAACAGCCGAACTTATTTTTTCAAATTGTTTTATTCCAGATAAATATGTCGTTTTAAATTCTGAGGTATTGAGTCCATTGGGAGACTTGGCCCAGTTGAATGAAATACTTCATGAGGACGTGATTTCGATGAGCCGTGCTGGGGTGGGAGCTTTTTCTGCAGGTGCTAATCTTAGAGCTTTTTTAATCGCCGCAGACTACTTCAAAGAAAAGCCAGCTAGATTGCAGAATCAGTTGGCACAAAAAAAACTTGCTGAGATTTACAATCACTATCTAACAAGTAAGTTGCAATACTTAGATGTTGCTCAACATTTGATTTTTCGAGGGCCAATGCGGCACCTTTTTAAAGAAAAGGCTCACTCACAGCTTAAAAAAACACCTCTGTTTTTACAGCGACTTGGGCTATGGTGGATCACTCTCACTCCCAAGAAGACACAGCAGCGATG
>JAGRAG010000131.1:8844-17346 GCA_020435025.1 Bdellovibrionales bacterium
GTTTTCAGAAGTTTAATGAAGGAGCACATAGTTCTCTTTCTGCGATGGCTTCCATGGTGAAAAGAAATAACTCTATGAGAACCATGCAGTCGATTCAGTGGGCTTTTGAGTTGATGGGCCGTGACGCTATTAAAAGTGAGTATGGTTTAGAGAGATTATTAAGAGATTCAAAACTTTTAGAGATTTATGAAGGAAGCAACGAGATCAATTCACTGAATATGATCAATAAAAGTAAAAAACATTTAGGCTTAGACTATCAAGAGTACTATGGATAAAGGACTAATACTCCAATCATTGGAAAAAATTGTAAGAAATGAGTCCGGTTCTTCGCGACCAACAGGTGTGATGAACTTGGACCAGTTAGGCTTTTTGGATACCAGTTATTTAAGGACATTTGCCAAACATCCGCGGCTTTATATGGAATCTCTATCCTTACTTGCAAGGTCCAGCATTGATCTCGCATATTATTATGCTTCATCGGCAGTTATGGCCCAGTTTTGCGAATCTGTTGGTGGTCGTTCGATTTCCCTAACAAATATTTTAGACGCCCATAGCGAATATATGAGTCATGTAGAATTTGTGCCAAATTATCTAGGCATAGAAGCTCCGCTTTTTATCAAGAAGGCTGGCCCTGCTTTTATTATTTATGAATTGCCTGCAGGTGAACTGTTGGAAGCAAGAGGGCAAAGTTTATTGGCTTTGAATTCGTTGAATTTTAAAACTCTTTCTAAGACTGTTGGGCGAGTAGTTGGTGAGCTCAATGTTACGGACTATCAGCGAGTGAGAACCTTTGTTGAGCTCTCTTTTGTTGGTCTGTTTTTAGGACTGATGCAGGGGAGTTATATGTCTGTCGAATCCTATGTTGAACAGAGGACTCAAGGCGGTCGTGTGATTAAAGATTGGCCAGTTGTTGCTGACCAACTCCGATTTTTGAAATCCTCCGTGACAAGTATGGAAGCTGGAGCCTACGCTTTGAAGTTAGAAGAGCCGGACCGCATTGCTGGAATGCTAGCGACAAGCTCTCGTTTGGCTTTGGAGCTTGTGTCGAAAGCTATGGATTTGATGGGTGGATATGGTTATATGAAGGATTACCCTATAGAAAAGTTTTTCCGATCTGTACATGTTCTTTCCGCCTTGGGTGTGAGTTATGAAATACAATCCTCTAGAAAATAGTATCTCCATTGTTGGCGCGACTTCTGGTTTAGGAGAGGCCACAGCTCGTTGGTTGGCTAAGCAAGGTTGGCCACTTCGACTTATTGGTCGAAACTCCGAAAAGCTGAGTTCTTTAGTGAACGAGTTAGAGGCTTTACCACGGTCTAAAATATTGGAAGCGATCTCTGTAGATCTTTTAACAGAAGGAGGGCTTCAAAAGGCTCAGGAGAGTTGTGTATCTTCGGATATCACTCTTAATTTTATTGGAATTGGATTGGCCGGAGATTCCGTTCAGTTTGATGAAGCCAGAGTCAGGGAGTTATTGCGTATAAATGTTGAACAAACAACGCTGTTAACTTTGAATATCAGTCGTGCCTATATGAAAAGAGGTCATGGTAAAGTGATCAATACGGCGTCGCTTGCCGCTTTTCATCCCATACCTTATTTTTCAATCTATGCGGCTTCTAAGGCTTATCTTTTGAGTTTCGATCTAGCCTTATATAAGGAACTGGCTTCTAAAAGGGTATACGTAATCACGCTCTGTCCTGGAGGTTTAAAAACGGAATTTCATTCTAAAGCGGGATTGAAAGATTCTATAGTTAAAGACTATGAGACCTTTGTTACAGAACCCATTGTTTGGGCTAAGAAGATTGAAAATATTGTAAAAAGAGGAAAAAGTCCTCAATATTTACTGGGCCGAGAAAGTATGTACTCGGTATTTACGAAAGTTCTTCCTTCTACTTTTATGGCATCTACCTCAGGGAAGTTATATAAGAAGTATGTCGACATCTAAAAAGCTTTGGCTCTTTGTTCGGAAAGCTACTTTTCTCTTAGCTTCAATCGCTTTTATTCTGGGTGCTCTAAAGTTGGCGCAAGATCGACTTCCCTTTTCGGTTGCGGACATGCTAAAGGAAGGAAGTGTAGAAAGAGAAAAGTACCTAAGATACGATTCCATTTTTGGCAATGAAGCTACTTTTTCTATTTTATTTGAAACGCAAAATCAGATTGTAGCTATGCAGGAGATCTCGTCCTTTTTAAAGGAAGTCCACTATGAGCTGCAAACAAATAAATCAGTAAAGAGCTTGGCAAGCCTTAAAGATGCTGAGTTTGTTGAGTTTAAAAAGCATCATGTTTTTTTAAACCTCTTTTTAGATGAAGAAGGAAAGGTAAAGCCAGAGGCGGTTCCTCATTTAGAAGGTCGATTTTGGAAAAACACCTTGGTCACAGAGGATCGAAAAAGTCTTTTGGTTTTAGGTTCTTTTAGTGAAGCGTCCCTGTTTAATGATGAAAGATACACGGTAGAGCGTCTTGAAGAGAGTTTAAAAAATCTTGAAGAGAGGTTTCCCCAGTGGAAGAGCCATTTAATTGGGACAAACGTCGTCCAGTATTATTTATTTAAAGACATCGTGCTAACCCAGAGATTTATAACCCCGATGCTACTTGGTTTACTCGGCTTGCTGATTTATGTTTTGTATCGTTCATTTGCGATTTTAGCTTTAACTCTAGGCACCTTGCTGCTTTCTTATGCCTCGACGATCTATTTTGTCTACTCGGTTGATGGTGGCATAAGCGCATTTACTGGATTTGCGATATTTTTTGTATTGATTGTCGGTACGTCCGATTTGATTCATTTTTTTAGTAGTTTTGTTCGTATTTCAGAGCCAGATTTAAATAAAAAATTGGATCTCGTTAAGAAATCCATTATGACACCTTGTTTTTTCACAAGCTTAACCACTGTTTTTGGCTTTTCTTCACTTTTGTTGAGTGATCTTGTTCCTATTATAAAAGTCGGATTGTACAGTTCGTTTGGATCGATTGCCTGTTTTTTGGTTACCTTTTTTGTTTTACCTTATTTGATCAAAGTTTATAATATTAACATTTATTCTCCTGAGGTTTTAAAGAAACTTGATGTTCGTAAATATGTGGGATGGACCCTGCGACATGCTAAATTCAGTTTGATGTTGGCTTCGGCAATTACCCTCGTTTTCCTTTTTGGTTTAGGAAAACTTCATATTGATGATCGTTTTTACAATAAGTTCAGTGATAGTCATAAACTCACAGCCGCTGTCGATAGATTTACTCAGTCTTTTCATTTTTTGGATTCGATTGAGATGGTTTTAAAGCCTCGTCAGGGTGATCCGATTGGACCAGAAAACTTTACTGACATTGCCTCTTTTGAGGAGGAGATCCAAGCAATGAGTGAGATCACCTCTATGAAGTCTCATGCGCGATTTTATGATTACATTCGCGAAAGAGGCCGCAAGGATCTATTTCCTTTGGGGTTGAGTGAAGAACGTGTGCAGAGTCGAGTCGATAGTTTTTATCAAAAAATCGTTGATATTGGTGTTTTAGAGGATTTTTATGATAAGGATCGCGGAATTGTTCGGGCTATTGCCTTTTTAGGTTCTCCTTCTTTTCAGACTGTAAAGCGCGTGAAAGAAAATATTGAGAGTATCTATCGTGATCGGTATTCAGACAAGTTTGACCTAGATTTTATGGGGCACGCCTTTATCAGAGCCTATGTTAATGAAGGAATCATTAGAGGGATACTTAAGTCTTTGGGAGCCGGATTAGTTTTGACTTTTATTGCCTTTCGTTTTGTCTTCAGAGACTTCAAGTTGAGTTTGTTAGCGATGATCCCAAATATTTTGCCTTTGCTTTTTATAGGCGGATTTATGGGGCTTTTTAGTGTAGACGTGGAAAGCAATTTGGTGCTTATGGTCTGTATTACTCTAGGGATATCCGTTGATGACACAATTCATTTTATTTATTCTTTTCAACGGCATCGAAGAAATTGGTCTTCATTAGAGTCGGCTGTTTTACACACTCTTGATGACACGTCAGGAGCTTTGGTCGGGACCACGATGGTCTTTGTTTTAAGCTTTCCCTGTTTTTTTCTGGCTGAGGTAAAACTTTATGTTCAGGCGGGCATCTATGTGATTTTGTCTTTGCTCGTTGCTTTGGTTGCTGATCTTTTTTTATTACCTGTTTTGATGAAGGTTTTTGAAGAACGAAAAACAGTTCATCGAGTCTCAGCAGAACCTGATCTTGTAGCATCCTTATTTGACTAGATGTTTGGATTTCATCCAGTTCACCGAATTGGCAATGGCCTCCTTAGCAGGACGTGGTTGAAAGTCAAAAACCTCTTTTGCTTTGTTATGATTGTACCAGTGCCATAAAGTAGCTGCTTTAACATTCTTATACTGCAATGGACCCGGGAGGTGTAAGAAAGTGATGATCTTACTTAAAACAAGAAGCAACGAAGTTGGAATTTTTTTGGAGGGAGCGGGCACACCAGCCGTTTCGGCGATGAGTGAAAAGAGCTCTCGAATGGTTAAATTTTCTCCGCTGAGTATATATTTTTCTCCTGGGTTTCCCTTGTTCAGAGCTGCGATAAGAACGGATACGACGTCTTCAACAGCCACTACACTGACTCCGCCCTCTATGTAGAATCTTTGACGACCACGGGCCACTTTCACTTGTCCAGCCCGGATCGGTTTTAAGGCATCACCTGCTCCGTAGATAAGCGATGGATTAAAAACAAGAGTTTGAAAATTTTTGTGATTCGCTGAGAGAACAAGTTCCTCGGCAAGTCTTTTCGAATCGAAATTTTCAATTTTAAGGGATTGGGTATTATTTTGTGAGGTTTCGTCTTTGACCTCATTCGGTGTGTATCCTGACCCAATTGTGACTACGGACGACACGTAGATAAACCGTCGAACTCCAGCTTGTTGTGATTGTTTAAGGAGATTTCGTGTTCCCTCCACATTCACTTTAAAAAGTTCTCTTATCATTTTAGGATCATCGCTCATAAGTGAAGCTAAGTGGTAGACGACTTCGATATGCTGAAGGGCTGTTTGTAGAGATTCCGGTTGGGTAACGTCTCCCGAGATCATTTGTATTCTCGAAGATGCGATGGGTCTATTAATGTGGGTGAGTGCATAAATTTCGTGAGAACCTTTTTCTAGTTCTTTTAATAGATGCTGTCCTAAAAATCCAGAACCACCAGTAACAAGAATTTTCATAAACTCCTCTTTTCGTAATTAGAAAATAGCAGTGGACCTTTCAAATGGGGAGTCCGTACTGCCTATTGTCACACATCTTTTAGAAGATTCCATAGGACGATGAACATCAGTTCTGCGGTGAGGGATTCCATTTGCGCAAAGTACTTATAGACACTAGAAAAATACAAGGTAAAGTGAGTTTATGTTTGATCGACGAGAAAAGAAAATCATTTTAGCGTTATTTTTGGTGAACTTTTGTATGATTATGGACTTCATGATTATTATGCCATTGGGTCCGATAATTATGCGTGTTCTAGAAATTTCTCCGAAGCAATTTAGTTCCTTAGTGACAGCTTATACTTTAGGAGCTGCAGTTGCTGGATTTTTGACTTTTTTTCTTTTCAGGAACAATCAAAGGAAACATCAATTACTTAAGTTTTTACTGGGATTCGTGATTGTCAGTTTTTTAAGTTTTTTATGTACGAGCTATCATCTATTTTTGATCAGTCGATTGATTACGGGTTTGTTTGTAGGGTTTATAGGGGTTGTTCAGCTCTCAATTATTAGCGAGTTTATAGATCTAAAGAAGCGATCCACAGCTTTGGGAGTTGTCATGGCGGCTTTTGCTGTGGCGTCTATTATTGGTGTTCCTATTGGTGTGACGATTGGTAACAAGGTCTCTTGGTCAGCTCCTTTTCTATTTGTGTTTGCTGTATCCGCAACGGTTTGGGTGTCAGTCTTTAAGTTATTGCCAGAACTCACAGGAGCGACATCTGAAAGTAAGGACGGTCGGTTTCAGGTTCTTAGTGAGTTTGCGGCTTCTAAATCGGGATGGGCTTTGATAGGAACTCTTATATTTAGTAACTTTTTGATCGTTCCATTTTTATTTCCGTCCATTATTTTAAATGGCAAGGTTTCGGAGAGTCAGCTTCCTATGATTTATTTGGTGGGAGGAGTTTCTGCTATCTTTTCATCGGTTATTTTTGGTCGTCTCGCAGATCGTTATGGGAATAAAAAAATATTTTCTATTGGAGTCGTCAGTTCAGTGGTAGCTATGTATTTTGCGACGAATATCTATCCATTGCCTCTTGGTGTGATTATCTTAATTGTTGCTTTTTACTTTGCGGCCACTTCCGGTCGTATTGTGCCGGCCATGACTCTTGTTACCTCCGCTGTTCGGCTTCCTATAAGAGGCCAATACATGAGCTTTGTTACTTGTCTTCAACATCTTGCGGCGGGACTAGCGTCCGTTGTTGCTGGAGCGATTGCTGTAAAACTTGAGAATGAAGAGATATTGAATTTACCTAAGCTTGGATATTTGGCAATGTCTATTAGCCTTATATCGCTTTATTTTGCGTGGAAAGTTCCTCAATATTCGAGTTCCAATGATGGAGTATAAAAGGCTTTGGCTCTTTTTTTTTCCATTCGTTTTATACAGTGTTGGCGCTCGTTCTGTTTGGGCCTTGTCCGATTATCAAGAGTGGAAAATCTCTTTAGCAGATAGGTCGTCTTATTTTGTGTGGGACTCTGATCAAGGACAAGATTTTCGAGAATCTAAACTTCACTATGTAGAGCAGATGGCTCAGGAGTTGTCAGAGTTTTCATATGAGGACATTTTCTTTAAAAATCTCAGTTGGAATGGGTTGTTCCATCCGCCACTGCCTTTGGGTGCCCTGCCTAAATCTGTGGCTATAGATAGACGTTATCTAGGGGCATCAGACAATTTGGACAACTTTGGTCCCAGTTTGCAAAATAAAGTGGATGCTTTAACGGAAAGTGAGTTGGTATCTGGCATTGAAATAGAGTTAGTTCAAGATGGTCAGAGCTTCCAAAAGATGAGAACTCTGATTCTCAATGCCGAGAGATTCTTGTTTGTAAATATGTTGGCTGCTGGTTGCAAGAAAGATTCTGACGGGCACCTCTTTGAACTTCTTAGAGAAAAGGCGAAGTCAGGCACGCAAGTTTGGTTTGTTGTCGATGGTCTTTTTTCTTTGCTTTCGGCATCTTGTTTTAAAGAGCTAGAGCAAAGTGGTGTAGCTGTTTTTTATTTAAGAAACTCGTGGTTTTCACTACGCCCGCTTATGCACTCGTCCTTTCTGGTGAACGATAAAAAAGAACTGTTGATAGGTTCACAGAATATTTATTGGGGTTTTTTGGATTCCAATGGAATTAATAATATGGATCGCGATGTTTCACTATATTTAAAGGGTGCTGTTGCTACAGATGCTATTCATGAATCTTTACATCTTTGGGGGGAAAGGCCGGAGAGCTCGATGAGTCGTTCTTTGGTTAGTAAGTACCTTCATTGGATTCAAGGCGAAAAGATGAAAGAGATTGGATCGAGGCTCCGTGGAAATTCAAACTACCAACAGTGGTTTTCAGATTCAAAGTTTCAAGATTCTTGTCGATTTGTGGCGCAAAGGCCAAAAGGCGAGAAAAGAGATCTAGAGCTCACACTGATAGAGCACGTGCGAGCGACGCAAAAGCAGCTGAGTATTAGTAGTGTAAAGTTTGTTTTGTCAGATGATCCAAAAAGTGTTGTAGGAAAGTTCCTCAAACTATTTTCAGATAGAAATTTAGAAGTCGAGTTTTTTGGCAATGGTGTCAGAGGAGGCAATGGCGAGTTAACGATGGAGTTAAATGATTGGGTTCAGGATTTAACACGCAGACAAGAAACTTTGTCGTGGTGGGAGAATATAAAGTTAAAGCTTTTGAGTCGCTGGAGCGAGGAGTCCTACAAGAAACAGTGGTCAAAAAACAAAGCGAGCTATCGGCAGATTCTCGATCACTGGGACGTTAAAATCTGGCTTCATTATAACTTTACGCATCATAAAACATGGGAGTTTGATCATTCGGCCTATATATTCACCAGTGCTCTTTTTAGTGACCGCACTTTTAATGATTTTTATTTTGCAGGAGTGATTTGCTATCGACGGGGAATCATGGACCGGGTTCGGGCTTTTGATCTTGCAAACTCCATCCCTCTGACTCGGTCAACTTTCAGGAAATAACAGAATCAGTGAAGTTTTTGTGAGTTAACTGGCTTCAAGTCGAGTCTTTGTAAGAAATGGTTTTCTTATGTGAAGTGGAAGGAAAAAGAGTATCAGAATTCTTTACATGACTTTGGGATCTCTATACGATGAGAGAGTTGAAAACGATTTTCAAATTTTGGGGGACGTCTCATGAAGAACATCTTTACGTATATTACCATTGCGGTAGTTTTTACGGCTTTAGGATATTTTATTAGTCAACAAGTGGGAACGGAATCAAGTTCTTGGAGCAGCCAAAGCCCTAAGAAAGTAGAAAGAGCCATTTCTTAAGTCGATAAAAAAAAAAAAAAAATGAT
>JAGRAG010000132.1 GCA_020435025.1 Bdellovibrionales bacterium
TCTACCGACTGAGCTACCGAGCCAGCTTATTTAGTGCGGTATATAGGTACTGTGTGGAGATAATGAAGTCAAACCTTCACTAACTGAACTTTCAAATATGTGAAAACTTCGGCAAAAAAGCGAGAATTTTATAATTTAATTCCCAGAAGGATTCCCTTTTGTACTGGGTTTTGATATGACGCAAAACAATATATGAAAGAACAAGAGCTGATTGATCACATTCAAAAAAACCCGTTTGTTTTAGCCCCAATGGCCGGGATAACAGACGCCTCTTTTCGATCGTTTATGCGAGAAATGGGATGTGGCGTCGTTGTTACTGAATTGGTGTCGGCCACGGGTCTTAAATATAGTAGTGAAAAGACAAGAAAACTGATGAGATTTTCTTCTGATCAGCATCCGGTTGGGATTCAACTTTTTGGGGATAACATCGAACATTTGGTCGAAGCTGCCCAGATTGTAGAAGACATGGGGGCTGATTTCGTAGATATGAATTTTGGCTGCCCTGTCCCCAAGGTTGTTAAAAAAGGAGCTGGTTCCGCGGCCTTAAAGGATTTAGTGGGAACAGCGAGTTTATTACGAGCTATCAAAAATAAGATACAAATTCCACTGACAATAAAAATTCGGACGGGTTGGGACGCTCAATCGATCAATGCGATAGATGTCGTGAAGATGGCTGCAGAAGAGGGAGTTACTTGGGTGGCCATTCATGGAAGGACAAGAAGCCAAGGATATTCTGGAAAAGCGGACTGGGATTTCATTAAGGAAGTGAAGTCTCAATCTCAAATACCAATTATTGGTAATGGCGATTTAACAAGCGCACCACTAGCTGTAGAGAGGTTAGTGGAATCTCAGTGTGATGCTGTTATGATTGGCCGAGGCTGTCTCAAAAATCCCTGGATTTTTCAGCAGTGTATGCAACGGAAACGCGCATCGGATGCAAATATGCCGGAGATGGAGAGAGATTTTCTGCAGGTCTTTCAGGTTTTAAGAGAGCACTTAGAAAGAAATTTAGAACCGAAGAAGGTTCTTTTACAGTCCAAAAAGCTTTCAGCTTGGTTTTCAGCCGGATACAAGGGCTCGGCACATTTTCGAAAAACGGTGTTCCAGCTGTCTCAAGCCGAAGAGCTTTTTGGGCACATTGATTCTTATTTTTCCCAACTCAATCATTTGCCGCAGCCGGACACTTCTGGAGAGGCGTTTTTAATGGGTGGTCATGGGTAGTGACTCTTTTTACGATATCGCCGCTGTTTGTTGTGTAAAGCTTCCTAAAATATTGATCGTCTGAGCCCTTTCCTTCTGTTTTAAAAGGGCCTCTTTGAATTTAATATTTTATAAACAGCTTCTTGGCTTTGCTAATGGTTGCCAAATGGAAAAGGGGTTTTCATACTATAAGGTATGGATCTCCTAGTAGAAGCTCGTAGCTTAGTAAAAAAGTATCAGACGGTGACCGCAATAAATGGTATTCATTTGGAAGTTCATAGTGACAGAAGCTTAGGCCTCTTAGGCCCAAAGGATTCGGGAAAGTCTAGTCTTCTCAAATTAATTTATTGTGGGAGTGAAGTCTCTGCTGGAGAACTATTTGTCTTTGGCTTGAATGTTAAGGGGAATTTCAAAAAAATCAGATCTCAGTTAGGTGTTGTCCCAAGTGGAATGGATTTTGAAGAGGAAATGTGCGTCTTTGACAATCTATTACTTTATGCACGTTATTTTGGACTTTCCACGGGACAGGCCAAGGTGCGGATTAAGGCCACTCTACGATTTTTAAATTTAGTGGAGCATGAATCGGCGTTCATCGACGCTTTAGACAAAACAACACAACGACTCTTACTTATAGCTAGGTCTCTTATAAATCGACCGAAGTTACTTATATTAGATGAACCAACAAAGGGGCTGTCATCTGAACAGAGTTTCGTTGTCTGGAAGGTTTTGAAAAAACTTAAAAGTGAAGGAATCACTTTATTGGTCGCTAGCCCCAAAGTTCTTGAGGTTGAGACTCTTACAGATGAGATCGTTCTTATGGATAAAGGCAAGATTTTGCTTTCGGGTGATCCTCAAAAAATTGTCAGTGATCGAATAGGTCATGAAGTTGTTGATTTCTATGTTCATACTGAAGACTTGGAATACTATCTTAAAAAAATTCGTGAGCGATTTGCTTACCAGGTGATTAACGGCCGAATTCGATTGTTTGTAGATGATGGACAAGATAGTCGCTCTGCACTCGATTTAATTTCCAGTGACAATATTATAGTGCGTAAAGCTTCTTTAGAGGATGTTTTTCTTAGACTGTCTGGCTATGAGTTAAAGTGAGGTTTTGTGATAACTGTCGGTAATGCTATAAAAGACATTTTTCAATTTCCTGTCGTTGGTACCGGCTTTTATTATGTTTGGTCTCGAAACGTCTTAAACTTTAAACGAAATTTTGTTTCTTCGTTGTTGTGGTTGCTTTTGGAACCCCTGTTTTATCTTTTAGCGATTGGCTATGGAGTTGGATACTATATTGGCTCTGTCAATGGAGTGTCGTTTTTAAATTTTTACTTTCCTGCTCTTGTTTCAACGACAGCTATGCTTATTTCTTTTTATGAAGGAACCTATGGATGTTTTCGAAAGTTGCGATATCAAAGAACTTACGAAGTTTGTTTACGAACTCCAATTTCAGTGACGGAACTGGCTGTCGGTGAAATTTCTTGGGGAGCAACGAAAGGCTTTTTGAGTGCATTGTTTATTTCTTTGATTGCCCTTAATTTAGATTTGTTGACTCTAGAACAACTGTTTCCCTTCTTGCTGGTCCAGGCCATGTTGGGCTGGCTTTTTAGTGCTTTAGGAATGTTACTTACAACAATGGCAAAAAGTTTTGAGTTCTTTTCAGTCCTACAAATTGCATTGATCTTACCTATGGCACTATTTTCGACGACTTATTTTCCAATAGAACGTATTCCTGAATTTCTGTGGCCACTGATTTATGTATCTCCCTTGACACATGGAGTTTCTGCAAGCCGTGCAATTTCGCTAGATCAAACAAGTTCTTTTTTCTTTTTGAATCTGGCAGTACTTTTTTCTTTTTCCGTTATTTTTACCAATTGGTCTAGCTCACGCCTAAAAAGAATATTGATTGATTAGAGAAGGGGAAGTGGATTCGCTCTCATTTGAGGACTCTTCCTCGACTTCCTCGTCATCCGCAGAAAATGACTCGCTTGGATCATCTGTCGATTCCAATGAATCTATAGCGTCACTATCCCATTCTAGGTTCTCTTGCGCGAGCGATTGACTTGGTGGACTGGCGTTGATCCATGGAAATTGATCAAATTGAGATTTGGCCCAAAGATATTCGGTCTGAGAGATGCGTTTGTAAGTAATAAGTCTTTTAAGTAAAACCGTCATAATACTTTTAGATCGTCTGTCTAGAGTTCTCGCGACAAAAGTATCACTGTATTTTCTTGGATTCGGTAACAACTGGGCAAGATAAATAGACTCTAGTACATTTAGTTGATCTGGTTTTTTATTAAAATAGTACCAAGCGGCCTTTTTTATTCCATAAACTCCGGGTCCAAATTCGATCACATTGAGGTACTTTTCAAAAATAAAGTCTTTTGAATAGAGTCCCTCAATTTGATAGGCCAGATAGGCTTCTTTTAGTTTTCTGGTGATAGATTTTTCCGGAGATAAAAAAACATTTTTAACGAGCTGTTGAGTGATCGTCGATCCTCCTCGAGCAAGATGTCCTTTTTTGACATTCTTTTTTAAGCTTTGATAAGACTCGTAAAGATCAAAGCCTTCGTGGAAATAAAAACCGACGTCCTCTGAAACCAGTATGGCGTTTTTTAACGATGAGCTAATCTTATCTAAGGCCACGTAGTCATTAGATTGGGAACAGAGCTTTACTTTGTGCATCGACGTTTCTAAACATTGGGAAAGAGATTTGGGATCAGGTGTGTTTGAGAAAATAAACAGAAAGACTGCAGAAGTAATGAAAAGGATAAATAGGATGAATTCAATAAATCGCTTAAAGAGCATACGCCTAACTTTGAATCATATTCTGTTCTCGCATCCACTGAACACTTTCTTTAATAGCCAATTTTGCAGGACGCGGGGAAAACCCTAGCTGTTGTTTCGCTTTAGTAGAATCAAACCAGTGATACATAGTTGCCGTAACGGCATTTTCATAAGAGATAGGACTTTGAATACCAAATGGACGTAATGAGTCTCCAACTTTTCCTATAACCAGCAGCAGGCACCGAGGGAGATATATGCTGGGGGGTGAAGTATGGGCTTCTTTGGCAATTAAATGAAAGAGTTGTCGAATGGTCAGATTTTCACCAGCCAAAATATATCTTTCTCCGGGAATCCCTTTATTCCAGGCAAGCATGACTCCTTCAATAAGGTCCTCAATAGCAAGTACATTGACCCCTCCCGGAGGGTAAAAGGGAAACTTACCTTGCGCTACCTTAACTTGTGTCTTCCGACTTCCTTTAAGGGCGTCACGTGCTCCGTAGGTAGTAGAGGGATTCACAATGATTGGCTCTACTTTTTTATCTCTAAAGGCTTGCAAGACCAGTTCTTCTGCTTTTCGTTTCGTTTCAAAATAGCCAAGGTCTAAATCGTGAATGTCATACGATGACTCTTCGTTTAAAACATTTTTCGTATGGTTGGCTCCGATAGCAACCACGGAACTCATATAGAGCATTTTTTTAACGTTGGCAATTTCGCAGGCTTTCAGAACTTGGCGGGTTCCGTATGTATTCACTCTTTCCATAAGAGGACGCATTTCTGAAGAATAACCAATGACCCCAGCTAAATGAAAAATGGCGTCCTTTCCCTCTAAGGCAGCAGTCAACTGGTCAACGTCGCAGATATCACCTTGATAAGCCGGTATGGAAAGGTCTTTGAGGTCTCCCAACTCATATTTGTTACGGACAAATATAGAAACCTGATGCTTTTCTTTTATCAGTCTCTGGCAGAGCCAGCCGCCAATAAAACCTGTTGCGCCTGTTACTAGTATCTTCACAGTTGTCTCCCAAATGTACATTCATCTCTACACGTTCTATTTAAATCTGTCGAGTGAAGACGAAAATTTAATACTTTCATTCCCTAATGAGGCTGTCACCAAACAGTCAGATTTAGAAATGAAATATTTCAGATCGAAAGTGGCGTATATGAAATACTTTGAGTGAGGGCTGAAATATTTTATAGATGGCTGTTAGACGAGACTCTCTAATTAGGTAAACGGGACCAGGTGGCCTAAAACAGAAGGGAGAGTTCTGTGTCTTCAGGCTAAAGCCGTGGGGACGATAGTCTGATTCTTGTTAAAATTTGTCTGGCCTTAGCTCGGGTAAAACTCATAGAATTTTAAACCTTTATCAAAATTATGAGATCATCAATTAGGAACCTTAACAATGGTTAGTAGCAATCGGATTTTAAATTATGACACAGCTGTCTGTTTTAGAATAAAAAGTTGAGTGTGAGAAAGGTGGCTCCATGGATATAAGCGTATTAGTTGGTCTTGGCCTCGGGTTCGGAGGCATTATCTTGGGGAATCTGCTTGAGGGAGGACACTTTAGTGCTCTTGTTCAAGTCACTGCAGGTATCATTGTTTTTGGAGGAACATTTGGCGCAACCATTCTAGCAAACTCCATTGAAGACTTTAAACTTGGACTTCGGCTTTTGAAGGAGTCGATTAGAAAAGAGGACCCCAGTTCCTATGAGAAAATTGTTAGAGCCATCGTTAGTAGCGCTCAAGTGGCACGAAGTGATTCGATTCTAGCTTTGGATGAAAAAGTAAAAAGTTATCCTCATCCGTTTATGAAAAAAGTATTTAGGTTTGTTGTCGACGGAGTGGACAAAGAGACTTTGGTGGATGTTTTTGAAACTGAGATCGATAACACCGAAACTCAAATGTTACGAGGAGCTCGTGTCTGGGAAGATGCAGGGGGCTACGCTCCGACCATTGGAATTATAGGAGCCGTTTTGGGTTTGATTCACGTTATGGCAAACCTCACCGATACATCAAAATTAGGACAAGGTATAGCGGTGGCCTTTGTGGCAACGATTTATGGTGTGGGATCGGCCAACTTGATCTTTCTGCCGATTGCTCAAAAAATTAAAGGCCGGGTGAAACAACATCGTCGCGTCAAAGAGATGATTTTAGATGGTGCAGAATCCATAATAGGTGGGTTTAGCCCCTTCATCGTTGAAGAGAAAATGAGAACCTATAAAACATCAAGTGAAATATAATAGTCATGGCCCGTAGAAAAAAAAAGTCTAGTGAAGAACACCAAAATCATGAAAGATGGCTGGTCTCTTATGCCGATTTTATTACTTTGTTGTTTGCGTTTTTCACGATACTTTATGCAACGTCAGAACAGGATAAAAAGAAGCAAGAGCAATTTCAAAAGTCTTTACAACAACACGTTTATTCATTTGCCGGAACGGGAGGCTCTGCGAAGCAAACAGTCGATCAAGCGACGAAACAGAATTCACCTGTTGAGCGGCCTTTACAAAAATTCGCAAAAGGTCCACATGCCAGTGAGAAAGTTCTTAATCGCGTCGAAAATTACATTGTAGATAATGTCCCAAGGGCGACCATGGAAAAGTACATCACGGAAATGGATACCGAAGCATTAGGAGTTCGTTTGACGTTGTCTTCGGATGCGATCTTCGAGGGGAGCACGGAGAAGTTTAAAAAATCATCGCTCTCGGTTCTTGATACCTTGGGGTCTTTGTTAAAAGAACAGAGAAAAAGCGTTTGGGTGGAGGGCCATATGGATGGAGAAAGTGGAGATAAATCCGCCTGGTCTCTTTCCGCTGCTCGCGCGACGGCCCTAGTAAGGTATTTTCTAAAAGTTCATAATTTAGATGCGCAGTCAATTGCAGCTGTTGCTTTTGGAGCCGAACGGCCCTTGTTTCCCAATGACAGCTTGGAAAATCGCATGAAAAATCGCCGAGTCAGCTTTCTCATTCTTACTCAAGAAGCTCCCTTTTAAGCCACTTAAACGGTTTAACAGAAGTGGCCGAGAGGCGGTCGTTCGATTTTTAGTCTGACTTAAAATACTTGTGATTTCAATATCTTATCTATTAGCTTTCAGTGACGCAAAATTTGTCAAAAAAGCGATATCATTTTCATTAATAATTACATATAGATAAGAAATTCCTGGCCAAAGATCATTCACCCTGTATTTGGTGCAAGGAGAATTGATGAAATTCTGAACAGACTATCCATAAAACCTATATGATTTCAGCATTTTAATGTCACTCTAACGGCCTGTTCGTGGCACGGGGCTTGCTCTTATTTGAGGGAATTCCCCATTTTGTAAGAATTGGGAAAACTAAGAATTGGAATAACGAGGAGACGGATCATGGTAAAGATCTTTTATACTATATTAATGATGGTGGTTGCCGCACCTTTGGCATGGTCACAGGTCGGGTCTCCGAACGATCGAATGATTGAAATCAATAAATCGACACTTCTGGTTTCTGAGTTTCAATTTAGCTTAGGAGACACAAACTTTAAAGGTGTGAGTTCTTATGCCATTGAAGTCTTAAAGAAAGAGCTCGTTAACTACACTCACACGACCGGAGGGTTTAGTCCGCAAACACCACTGAGAGTGAAACTTCGCGATCCTGGATTTTTAAATTATTTGAGCCAACGATACAATCCAAACCACACGGGCGAAGATGCCTTTGGAAACAAAGTTAAAGGTCAAAATCCTTTGCGCATTCGAGGACGAAAAATTTTAGATCCTTCCATGGAGCGTGTTTGGAATGACTTAATGAGACTGACGGGTGACTTCAATGCCAACACCTTATCCGCAGAACGAATGGGATACTGGGAGAGCGCTCAGTTTCGTCGCCATTACGATCGATTTCTGAAAGAGATTTTGTGGCCTCGCATTCAAAAGGTTTCTAACAATAATGGTCAATTGCCAACGGGCTTAATCAAGGTGGAGATTGAAAAGGTAGAAGATCCAACTACGAAAAGAACTCATAATGTTTATAGATATCATTTTAACAAAGATCGCCAGCATTCGTTAGTTTTAGGTATGGACAAAATGGAAGCCGAAGTGATTGAAGCAAGATACCCTTTAATTCCTGATGCGGAACTTATGAAATTTAGTTTCAAAGAGGCTTTTGGAACCAATGCCATAAAAACTGTAAAATCTCTTCCCTCACAAACTATAGGCTTTGCAGCGGCGACTTGTATGGTGTCGGGATTTGGTTTAATGCGTCGGAGTCTTCCCGAGTATTCTCTGGGAAGCTGGGAAATGCTTCCAGGATATAATGATACTCCTACTGACTTTAAAACGGCTTGTACCCAATTTTTTGACAAAGACACAGTAATTGATATCGGGGCCTGGGCAAACTTTGGAGTCTTTATTTATGCCCATAAAATTGCTGATTCTGCGATGGGGAGCTTTAATTTCATGCGCCGCTATCAAATTATGCGTTCGAAACTTAACCGCACCTACAGACAGGGAACTGGTCGGTTTAAAGTACATCAGCCGCATAAATGGACGATGTTCATGGCAGGACAATTGCGAAACTTTGTTGGGTTGGGTTTTGGATCTTTCGTATCAGGCTTGGCCTCAGATTTATGGCTCACGGGATATGATTGTACGCTCGGTTATTACAAAGATGAGCCGGAAGATGTGGCCAAAAAACAGGAGTGGCTACTCCATCGAGAAGGCTGTGATTTGGCTTACGGTCGCTTTATTCGCGGTGATGCGATGGAAAAACATTTTGCTGGAGCTCCTGCTTTAGGAGCCGCGGCGATTGCCTCCGCTCTTCATCGACTGCTGATCGATCAAAATGTCATCAATTTACTGGATAAGATGGCTGCAAAAAACATTAAAGTGGCACAGAAAGTTCGAAGTGCCTTTGCCGCTGTTGGCAGAACGAAAGTCGTTCCTTTTATTTACAATCTGATTTTATTTCTTCAATGGGATGAATTCTTACATCCTTATATTGCGAAACCTTACGAGAGTAAAATCGTTGCTCGTAAAATGGATAAAATTGAAAATAAGCTCTATGAAGAGATGCAAGCATTTAAAGCTAATAATTGGACAATACCAAATAAGAAAAGAGCCAACGAATGCATACGTCCAGGGTTTCAATTTTTTGATCTCGTTCGTGTTGAAATGAAAATGCATGATCTCTATCAACGTAAATATCCTGGAGTTTATCGACCCAATCCTGAAAGCAAAACACTGGAGCGACCAGAATCTTCTATGGATGTCTGTTTTGATGAAACTCTATTTGAGACCATTGACGATTATGTAAATGTTCAAAAACAGTGGCGTGATTTTAAATTGGAAAAAGCCAATGAAGAGTACAATAGCCATTTAGAAGGCATGACGTTGGCCGCCGATAAGTACAACGCCACAAGGATTGTTTACACCGACTTTATCGAAAAAGTCCAAAAACATTCAAGCATCTTATTTTATGATGAAAACCCTCTTGCAGGAATCAAAGGCATTGCCATAAATGAAGAGAACAAACCGGTAGAAGTCGTTGATGATGGTACCTACTCGGTTCCACAGATGCAAGCTTATCAAAAGGTTCATGTCTATAGTGGTGGAAAGATTTTAGAAAAGGCCCTATCTGATGTGGGTAAAGTGGATCCGGAAAAAGAGCCGAATTTTTATAAAGTGGTCAATGAGTTTTCGCAAATTCAGAAAATTTTAAGCTCAGATGGTAGGGATCTGAAAAAATATTTGCCTTATCTTTACCGAGCAGCCTTTGACAAGGCTCTCGAACGAACTAAGCTTTCGCCCTTTGCTTTATATAAGAAAGTTAAAGGTCAGACTTATAATGTTAATGGTGGTGAAGTCAATGCGAGCAAAATTGTAGAACTGCAGCAAGCAAAATCTCAATGGCCTGAAGCGCCCAACACAGTGCAAGTGACTCAGCTTTTAGGAGAGTGGTTTTTTCACACAGACGTATTAGCGAAAAGGATTGATCCGCATGCTTATTTGTTGAAATCGGGAATTGATCAGTTAAACAAACAACGGCTTCATTACAACAAATGGTGTGTTGAGGCGGCCGTTGTCGTGGAGAGAGATCGATTGATAGAAGAACTTCATCACGAGCATTCAGCTGTTTGCGACCACCCTGTTAAGGATGTAACCGGCAGATATCCAGGTATTCCCAGTGACGAAGACATTGCAAAGAAAATCATGTCGGAATCGAATCCTGAAAACCATAAAAGACTATTACCCTGTGTGATTGCAGAAGCCGTTTCTTTAGACCTTAAAAGTGACTTCGACGGTATTGATCCACATCGCAAATATGCTTTGGATTTAAATATGATGTTGGTTGCTGAAGGAATCGAAAATGAAGAGCTAAAAAGTGATGTTCTCTCCATTCACCCCGAGCAGATCAGTGAACATCTGTTAGCAAAGATGGCCTGTGGAGAAGAGACCGTTGTTGCTCAAAGAGGGTTTTTCAGCAAAGTTTGGAATAAGGTGACGGGAGGCGACGATCAAAATACGGTAGATCTGTTTAGTCAGCCCGTTGGCTGGAGTCGCAATTTCAGAATTCCGAGCATTGTTGAGTCAAGAGAGGACAGTAAAGAGTTTTGTCGTCACTATGAAGAAGATCACATGAATCCATCAGAGATTCGAGGTTGGAAAAACGCTTCTTTTTCGATCTTTGATTGGGACAAACTAAAGGCTTTGCCGACGCGATTCAAAAACCCCAAAGCGAATTATAAGAATTTAATCTTTTATTTAAGAGACAATATTCGTAGGGACCTGATAGAGCCGAGTGCTTTTGCCTATTGGTGGGAAGATACAGTCGATGGAACTTTTCGAGAGATCACTTATTACATAGAGCAAAATTATAGAAAAGTCATGCGAAGAGGATTTTTGCCTGCACTTTATGGAAATGTCGATAAGATGCAGGAAGTTGATTTGGATTGTAACGACGGCTTGCCGCTTCCGGATTGGACTTTGGTTCTTCCTGCTTGGACAGAAATCGATATGGCTAAAGGAATGAGTCAAGGAAACGTGAGGTCGACTTACATTGGACCAAACAACTCGAAGCCCGGATCCGGAGAGGTTCAGGTGGTTCCGGTTCATCAGTATCCACCTAAATTTTATTCCAGAAAAGAGATTCGTACCTGTTTACACAACCGCAAAGACTACTTGCCAGTTACGGGAAGCGTGCGCCTCGAACTTGAGATGCTTATTAACGAGGTGATGCGACCCATTTTCATCAGTCAGTTTGAGGGCGCAAAAAATCCATTTAGTAAAGATAAGCAAATGGCTCAACATCTTTTTAATCAAAGAGTCAAAGAGATCTATCAACGTATGGATGAGTTGATTGATTACAAATTGGCCAGAGACTTTGGACAAGGTTTTTGTGGAACAGGTGATGATATTGATGAAGAGTATGCCGATTATCTCCCTCGGGCTTACAAATGTGAAGAAAAAGCCAAAGCTCAATTCCATAATCTTCTTGCGTCTATCTTTGCTTTAAAGATGGACATGGGGCTGATGCATCCAGATCAGCAGATTGTTAAGGGGCTTTTTGAAGGAGCAGAAATGGCTCCTCAAGGGCATCAGCCAAGTCCTGAGGATTTAGTGTCGTTAGATGACAATTTCCGTCGCCCCGATCAGCAAAATTTGGCGATGAACAACAATATTCCTACTTGGGAACAAGGTCAGGATGATCAGGGACGAACGTTCTATATCAATCCCTATGTTTACCAAAAGGTGCCCTTCGATGTAGAGCGGCCCTATCAGAGGCTTACAAAAGATCAACAAGCCATTGTAATAATTACTACGGCAAAAATGGCAGCACTGGCTCAGGAGGTCTTTAACTACCAAAGAATGATAAACGACTTGAATTTTAACTTCTAATTCTGGCACTGGGCTTGCACATTGGGAGAATGATAATTTTGAAATTAATTTAGGCGATTTGAAGCCTTTCCAGTGGGCGGCAGGGAGCCAAAAATGTTAAGTATTAACCAATTTCATTTACTAAGAGGTACGAAATGAATCAAAAATTAATCCTTGCGACATTATTGAGCATCGCTATGTCCACACCGGCGCTCGCTAGAGGTGGAAAGGCAGAAGAAGGAAAAGGAAAAGCTGAAATTAATAAGGCCGATCGTAGAAGTGACAAACGTTCTCAAGTGACCGATTCTCAAAGAGCACAAGCTATACGAGATGGTGGAGCTCGGGCCGCTGAAGGAGTGGTTCAAGCTTTTCAAGCAGAAAGTCAGTCATCACAATTGTCACGAACGGAAATTCAGTCTGTTGCTAGAAAATATCAGATCGCTAAAGATGGACGGATTGTTGAATCGTCTTTTAAAGACTCTGTAGACAACGTACGGAAAGCTAGGAAAGATCTTGATAATTCAAATGCTAACACTCCTCATTTAAATGCTAAGAAAGATATGGTCGAAGCCGTTTCAAATTCTATGAATGTGTTGATGGTGGAAAGCAGCAAATCGAGAGATGTTCAAAAGTCACGTCAATTAGCTGAAGGAATTGCCACTTTAGGTCACGTGCGTGAATTTTTAGAATTGAATCGCGCTGAAGATCTTGAGACCATCAATCGTATGACTGAAATTGCTAGATCTTTAGAAGCTGAAGCTGGTAACAACAGACCATATGATGCGGCAATGGTTGAGTATGCGAAACGTACAAACCAAACTGTAGCGGAAGTAAAAAGAGTCAGAGAAGATTGTAAATAATCTTTCGCTGAATAAAGTAAAAAAAAGCCGCTGGTATCAGTGGCTTTTTTTTGGCTTTTAAAGAAACCTTATTTTTTAATTTCTTCAATAGTTACGGATTTGATTTTCACTTCTTTTAAGGGCTTGTCGTTGCCAGGAGATGTAGGAAGTTTTCCGATCTTTTCGACGATATCCATGCCCTCAACAACCTTTCCAAAAACAGCATGACGACCATCCAAATGCGGGGTTGGATCTAAGGTGATAAAAAATTGGCTACCATTGGTGTTTTTTCCGGCGTTGGCCATTGAGATGACCCCCTTGTCATGGCGAAGGGAGGAGTTGATTTCATCAGCAAATTGATACCCAGGCCCTCCAGTGCCATCTTTTTTAGGACAGCCTCCCTGAATCATGAATCCGGAAATCACCCTGTGAAAAATAAGACCATCATAGAATTTGTGGTCGGTTTTTGGTTTGCTCTCTCCAGGCAGAGTCACTTCCGTGGTTCCTTTGGCCAGTCCAATAAAATTAGAAACCGTGATTGGCGTCCGCTTGTGATCCAGTCTGATTTTAAACATT
>JAGRAG010000133.1 GCA_020435025.1 Bdellovibrionales bacterium
CACCTTAAAAAATGGAATATTTTGGTACCTAAAGTAGTTCTTTAGCCGATCCACGCAGTAACGAAATAAAAAACCACCTGAAGCTCCAATTAAAAGTGTGGTGCCGCTGGAATAACCAACTAGCGACTTTACATCAACTTTAAAAAAGTACTTGAGGATAGGTACCATAAAAATGAGTCCCCAAAATGCAGCCTTAAGATATCGAGTGGTAAAAGGGGTTTGTCGAATGGCTTGGTGCCACCATTCTACCGTTTCCGTATTTAAATTATAGTCAAAGAACTCTGGGTACTTATCTTCTACTTCGGTTAAAATATCTCTGACCTCCCAAAGAAAACTACCTTTTCTTTGTAGTTTTTTAAACTTCTTAGTCTCAAAGTCATCTAAGAGAATTTGAAAAGCTTTATCTTTTCTGTTTTCATTTGTAAATGTGTCATAATTGCTTTGAATTTCTATACGTCGTTCCACTTCTGAACTTAATGAGAGAAAGAGAGTATCTTGAATATCAGGAGATTCTATATGGCTTAAAAAGTCTTGTGCAACTAAAATTGGAAAGTGTCGCTCGCGCCAGTCGGCAAGGCGATACAAAAACTCTAACTCAAATGTCTGGCGATGAAGCAGGTTGAGAAGCGTTTCGGATTGAATAAAATTAAAGTAGAGTTTGAGAGCTTCTTCTTGTTTGTTTTCTTGCATTAAGTTTGATAGGGACTGAATGAATTCAGTCATGGCATGCAAATAAGCAGAGTCTACACCGATAGAAGTCGGAGAAGGGGGGCCTGATTCTTTCGTTTGCGGTTCGGGAGAAGAGGTGTGTGAGATAAGATCACGTTCGTTCCTTCCATTCCATTCAATCTTTGAGCCAGAAGAACTACTCGTATTATCGGAAGTGGTTTTTTGTGAAGAAAATGGAGAAAACAAATGCCCTGAAAATAATGAAAAATCAGATTCAGATGAGCTGTCGATTGATTCTTTGGCTTGATCATAGGCATGGCGAAGCTCTTGAAACTCTCTCGGTTGCAGCTGAAGGTTCAGTGTCTTTAATTTTTTCGCATAGGCTCGCTTAATGATCTTGATATCATCCGTAGGATCGATCTCTAAAACTTTCCAAATTGGATTCATCAAAAGTAGTCCTGGTCGAGTTGATCTAATTCCGCAACAATATTTTCACGAACCATCTGAATGGCTTTAGCGTCTTGAGAGTCCAAAACCTGCCTAAATTGAGTCATCATTTGAGACAAATAAATTCTAACGTCCCCTAAAGACTCTTCATAGATTCTTTCCATGCGGCTACTAACAAACAAATTTTCTGCAGATTCTCTGGGATGAATTTTTAAATTGGCTAGTTCTATAAATCTTTGACGAATCTCTTCGTCGGAAAGGGAGTTGTTTTCTTTTTGAAGAACCTTTCGAATGACGTCTCCGGTTGAAACAAGGGTCACTTCGACCTCTAAAATTCCAGAAACATCGTAGGTGAATCGGACTCTGACTTGTTCGTCATCGGCGGGCTTTTTGGAGATGGGTACAACAATTTTTCCGATAAAGACGTTGTCTTTTACGTATCGTGATTCTCCTTGATATATATTTAAGTCCAGTTTGGTGGAGACTTTTGATGTAGGACGAAAATCTTCTTCTCTACTAATCGGAATGGGTTGGTTTCGTTCAATAATGGGAGCAAAAATTCCAACATCAACGTGATGTCCTGAATTGCTTTGTTCCGCGATTTCAACCCCTAATGTATAAGGACAAACATCTGTCAGAATTCGGTCTTCGTAACCTCGATTGTCTGAAAGAAGCATGGATTGCACAGCCGCCCCATGAGCCACGACTGTATCAGGATCTATTTTTATTAAGGGAAACTGTCCAAACATAGCTCCCACTGTCTTCTTAATTATCGGCATGCGAGTCGCACCTCCGACAAGAACAACATAATTCATCTCGTTGGGATTTAACTTCGCATCGCGAAGAGCACGTAAAATAGGTACTCTCATTCGTTCTAAAAGTTCTCGACAGAGTTCTTCAAACTCAGATCGTGAAATACTGATGTCATGCTCTTTTCCACCAATAACGATACTTTGTGAGATATGATCTTTCTGAGTCAGTTGTTTTTTTATGCGCTCTGCATGAGTGGCCAATTTGTTGTCTTTTTCTTTATCTTGCCAAAATTTAGTAGAGAGTCCTTGACTGATTTTGTCCTTTAGGAGCTCGGTAAAGTCCTCACCGCCTAAGAAGTTGTCTCCGCCACTTGCATGAATCTCCATCACGCCTTCAAATTTCTCAATGATAGAGACGTCAAATGTTCCTCCGCCAAGATCTAAAACGATCAATTTTAACTCTTCTTCTTTGTCTTGAATGCTATAGGCTAAAGCGGCGGCAGTCGGTTCATTGAGAAGTCGAACTTGTTTGAGGCCTGACAATTGAGCTGCCGTTTTTGTGGCTTGCCTCTGGAGATCGCTAAAGTAGGCGGGGACGGTGATAACGACTTCGGTTGGGCGACTACCGAGAAATTCTTGGGCGTCGTCTAAAAGAGATTTTAGAACAAGGCTTGAAAGCTCTGGTGCTGTAAAATTATGAGCGCCCAGTTTGAAGCTTTTATTTGACCCCATATACCTTTTAAAACTTGTAACTGTCCGATCGGGATGAGAAAATTTTCTTTCTTTGGCTACTTTGCCGATAGCAAGGGATCCATCCTCTAGGACTGTGACCGCAGAAGGAGTCAGGTAATCCCCATATCTGTTAGGAATGAGTTGAGGTTTTTGTGAAGACTTGTCAAAGAACGCAGTAAGGCTATTAGTCGTTCCTAAATCAATTCCAATCATCATACAGTATCCTATACGTTCCAGTTTCACGAACTCTTATGCAAAACAGAGACCATAAACGTCAGTCTTGCTTGGTTCGATGTGGTTAGAGAGTCTTCCAACTTTAGTTGGTCACCTTTGAAAATATTTCTTTCGACAATTGTGAATATTTGGTGATTGTGGATGACCTTTCCTGGGCTTTTCTCACTCCTATCTTAGCAGTGGGTGATTGTCTTGATGTCGGTCCAAGTCCGAAAAGGAGTGTTCGGTATTTCAAAGGCTATGTCGGTTTCATTTTTTGTCCTTGTCCTTGTATTAAGTATCCGTTTCACTGCGTATGAAACGGTTCTAAAGTAAGTTAGGGCTGTACCAGAAATGGTTTTACAAGAGTTAGGGTAATGTTGAGTGAAACTTCTATTTTACAAAAGGTGATACTTATGAAAAATATTATTGTTATTTTAATTAGTACGTTTGCTATTTCAGCTCAGGCATCAAGTCGGCTTGATAGTCAAATCGAAGATGCTTGTCAGCTGAGTGCAAGTATAGGTACTCACTCCAATGACCGTATTTGCATTCAAAGCGCTCAAATCACTATATCAAGAGGTGAGCAGTTTGCTACATCTCAATGTAAATTGGCCTATGGGTCCGAAGATTTGGTGGAGATGGCGAAGGAAATGAAGGTACCAGCTTTAAAAGATCTGACTTTGACTTTGAACTCGTCGCTGTTTCGGGACAATGACGATCTTAAATTGGGAGAATTGTTTTCTGCTCAAGCCAGCCTGATTAAACAGATTGCCGATCAAAAGCGAAGATTTTCATTCTGTATTGTTGGTGTGAATAAAGGAATAGTCCTCGCAGAACGTTTGAAAAGATAGGTTAAGAAGATTTTATAGCAAGGGTCATTCTGTGAATTTTAAATCGGATAAAGGCTGCTCAGGAGAGTATTGTGAATCTCTTTTGGGCCTGCTGTTAATTATGGAAATTTTGTTTTCCTAAAAATTGTCAAAATCACGGAAGGCTTGCCTTTTAATATATCGGGAGCCGAACAGGCTTCCTTCGCATTGTCTCTAAGAAGTTCGAAAACAAAAGCAGCTGCGCTAGATCCTAAAAAAGGTCCAAGAATATAAAGGCTCAGCTGATTGAGGGGAATTCCTCCGGAAAATAGTGCTGGGCCAAGGCTTCTTGCTGGATTCATCGAAGCTCCGGTGAAGGGGCCACCTGCAAGAGCGGCCATAGTGACGGCTAGGCCGATAGCTAAAGCAGGGATTGTACCAGAGACTCTTTTGTCAGTGGCAACGGCCATAATGACTAACATCAAACAGGTTGTAAAAATGGTTTCTAGTCCCACTATTTGTCCAGCATTGAGGAGGGAGCTTGTTGCTCCAAAATGGACAGCTCTATTGGACTCATAAGGAAGCAGTAGGAAGTGGCTGTAAGAGGCAGCTGTGGCTCCTAAAGATTGCATGATCCAATAGGGAATAACAAATCGCCAGCCAAACCGACCAGCAAGTGCAAACCCGAAGGTGACGGCAGGGTTAAAATGGGCTGCGGAAACTGGTCCCAGAGAAAAGATCATCGCCGCGACCACAGCGCCAAAAGCCACAGAAATTCCGGTGTGAGAGACGGCTCCTTGTGTATAGTGATTGGCAATCACCGCTCCGCAGCCAATAAAAACTAAGGCATAGGTCCCAATAAACTCAGCAAAATAGCGTTGCCAAACTTGATATTCTCCCGGGGGATCTATGAGTTTGTTCAGCAACATCCACCTCCGGGAGTGCAAACAGCTTCACCGCTGGTTGGAGAAGTGGGGTCACCACTGCAGTCAAACAGACCATAATGTGTTGAGGTATCACCAATGATCTCAAAATGCGGAGCCAATCTAGTGTCTTGAACCATCATTGCTGTGTTTGAACAAACGAGCATTGGACGACCTTTTTCAAAAAGATGATGATCATCCAGTGCAAAATAAGTTGGATGATTGTCTAAAGTTCCTTTGTAATAGGCCACTTGTCCATAGTCTTCGCAGCGATCTTCTAAAGGGAGTTTAAAGGCTCGAGCAGTGATCGAGTAAAATTGGGCACCAGACACCTTGTTGGCCACTTCGATACTGGTGATGTCAATTTGCGAGGAGTTGATTTGACGAAAGTCTTTGCAGCCAACCTTATGAAGCATTCGACGAAAATCTTCTATATAAAGGGCTCCGCCAAGGCATTCACCGAGTAGTACGGGATCTTCTTGGCAATGTTTAGGAAGTCGACGGTCACAGTACACATCGGAAAAGTAAAGCTCTCCTCCGGGTTTCAGAACTCGAAAGATTTCCCTGAAGACTCTTTCTTTGTCCGGTGAAAGATTGATCACGCAGTTAGAAACAACCAGATCGACGGATTCGTTGGCAAGACCCGCAGATTCTAGGTCTTCGATATATCCTTTAACGAATTTGACATTAGGTTTGGAGAAGCCAAAAGTTTTCATTTGTGGTTCGATATGTCGATTGGCTACCTCTAGTTGTTCGTCAGTCATATCTATACCGATGACTTGTCCGTTTTCTCCAACAAGCTGTGATAAAAGATAAACATCTCTTCCTGTACCACAACCTAGATCTAAAACAGTGAGTCCTTGCAATTGATCGGGAAAGGGAGCGCCACATCCGTAAAACTTATCTTGAATTTCCGAAGCAATGTTTTTGGTCAGACGAGCTAAATGAGGTGGCATAGACTCCGCAGTGCAACATGCCGTTGTTTTCAGGTCATTTTTGGTTTGCAGGACTTTTCCGTAATAGTCTCGGACTTTTTCAATTTGATTCACAGACTTCCCCTTTTTCGTGAAAATATATTGAGTTATACATTTCTCTACGAGCTTCAGCAAAGTAAGTTACGAGAAATGTGCAATATTTACTGAATTTCTTTTAAACCGTGCTGCGACACATTCAATCTGAATGTAAATGTTAAAAATTGCAGCGTTTCATTGCTAAGGAGTCGCTTCTTAAGATTTGTAGTCCCTTTACTGTGCCCAAAAG
>JAGRAG010000134.1:0-6150 GCA_020435025.1 Bdellovibrionales bacterium
GTTTGAAGCTCCAAAGCTTGAGACCTTAGGTGGTGATGTTTACGTTAACAGCGATGCCAAGTTTGAAGCACCAAATCTTGAGACCGTAGGTGGTCATGTTTACGTTAACAGAGAAGCCAAGTTTGAAGCTCCAAAGCTTGAGAGCAAAAACAATAAAGACGCCAAATTAAAATGTCACCAAGCTCTACATGATTCATTAAAACGAAAAGGTCTTATATTAATTGACGGTATTTTATCTTGGATTTTATCTGAAAAAACAATAGGCGAAGTAACAGCATTTGAAATAAGAATAGTCGGAAAGAAAGACATATCTTTTGCGGTTCGCAAAGGAAATTTATACTCTCACGGCGAAACAATAGAAAAAGCCATTGAGGATTTAAGATATAAAATATCCGACAGAGACGCATCTGAGTTTGAGCATTGGCGTGATGACTTAGACATGGAAGTGAGCATTGAAGACGCGATAGCTGCTTATAGAACTATAACAGGTGCTTGCGAGACTGGAGTTAAGTTATTCGTGGAATCAATTAAGGTTCCTGAAAAGTTAACACCTAATATAATCGTAGAATTGACTAGTGGAAAATATGGAAACGACAATTTCAAAAGTTTTTTAAATGGAGAGCAACAATGAATTTTAAAGCTATGAGCAACGAAGCATTAGAGATGCATTTAGGTATGGTATTAGATGAGTTTGATTCAAGAGACCGAGGTCCTGCGCTTTTAACTGAGAGGACGTGGTATCAAATGATCCTAGAACACGTCGTAGTAAGCAGTATTGTTCTTTTGGTTTTTATGGTGGTTCGATGAAAAACTTTATCCGCCGTATACTCGTATTCGTTCCTTTGCTCATTATATTAAGCCTAATTTTACTAATATGGGTTCTCAACGGCCATTATCCTAGAGGGTTTGTAGGTTTGTTAGAGGTAATTGAGGATTGGAGTGAAAAAGAATGAAACACAAAGATCATGACATATTCTTAGAGGTGATTTGTATAATGCTTTTAAGGAAGCTGATAAAATTCGTCGCCATGAAAGAAAAAAGATAGCGGATAGCATGGATTTTTCTGATTTTGTAAGACATACAGAATGGCATATGAATAGGTTAGATTTACGGGAATTGTTTACGAAGTATTTTGATCCAATGAACGGTGTGGACTTTTGGTTCAGTGACGAGTTTCAAACATGTCGACAAGACCAAGAAGACCGCTTCGTCGCTCTCTGTTTAATGAATGAAATTTACAATGATTTGTTGGAGGAGAAATGAGTGATGTAATTAACATAAACGATTTTAAAGGTAGGAAGAAGCTCATAGAATATTTTGAAGGATATATTCTATGCCCTAAATGTTATGGCTATCTTCACAAGAAGTCTGCGCCTTGTTTAGATAAAGAAAATCAAAGTGATGCTTTTTCATTTCCAATATATAGAGATCGCAATGGTTTTGTATATTTCAAAGATGAAAATGCTATGATTTACGAGGCGCGAATAAATGGGGTAGTTGATTAAATGACACTAAAAGAACTATTAAAATATAAAGAACTTTGGAGAGTGAAGATTTGTATGCCGCACTGGGGATCTACTAAGTGGTTTCAACCAAGGTACATCCATGAAGGAAATGTTTATGGACATCACGATAATGGTTGTCCTGCATGTTATGAGTATACTAGTGAGAACTGGGAACTTTTTGAAGAACCAAACCCAAAAGTTATGCGAGCGCAGTATGCTTATAGATACACAGATAATCAGCACTATGTAACAGGATATTTGTATAAGAATGATTCAGAGTTTATTGATGCAGTTAATGGTGTCGCTTGGTTCAAGCGTCTTGATGAAATAGAGTGTGAGAGTTGATGGTGAGTTGTATGAATGGAAATGCTAAAATAAAAAGTACAAAGTTGGGATATGAAGATCANNCATGTCTTAACACATTAGGAGGATAGATAGTTATCATGATATCGGCACTATTTGTAGAAACGAATGGGGTTTATTACAACGATTCAAGAATTGATCCTTGGGATATAGAAAGAAATGCTTTGAACTACAAAGGTAAAAATAAAGTGAGAGGACGGCTATGCAGCTTAGAACTTTTATAAAGAAATTACAAAAAATAGAGGCTGAAGGCCACGGCAGAGCTTTAGTTAAGATAGACAAAAAATCATTTAATCACCCACTAGAGCCAGATGGTTGTAATATTCTGGATGTTACCGAAATTGATTGGTCATATATAGAGCAATTAGACGGCGACGGTTTCACCGCTACCACTAAAAATGGGCAAACAAAAGTAAAGAAGTGCATAATTTTAACGGGTAATTAACACAAAAGGACGATTAAAAATGAGTAGAAAAATTAAAAGAACTGACTGTCATGGTTGTTATAATGAAGACTATCACAGTGGATTAGGTGGGAAAAATAAATGTTGGTCATTTGATAATGCAGAAATGAAAAAGGGTAGATTACAGCATAGAGATACTTTACCTAAAGACTATCGTGGTCAATGGAAGTTAATACCAGATTGTTATATTTACAGATTTGGTTTTGTAGAAAGACAAAAACAAAAAGGTTTTGATGAATTGTATTTAGGCGAGGCTTTATAGCCAAGTTTTAACAAACCCAGCGACGAATAAGGAAAGAGTTACATGAGCGAACCAATAGACACTAGGTACGCAGCAATGTGTAAAAAGACCGCGAAAATTTATGTACTTTTTAAAAGTTCATGGTTAGGTGACATAATTCAATACGATGAGTGGCCAGACGAAGCAAAGATAGGCCCTGGCGCTCCTTTTATTTTCGACGACGATGAGCGGTTTAAAAAATATGACTTAGAGGTTTTAGGTAAGTTATGAGCACCAAAGAACTATTTGAAAAAGAACACATAGACTCAGATTTCATAGAAAGAAAATTCGACGGATCTTATTGGGAATCGTGTGCTAAGTTTATCAATGAAAATTGGAATCGGGAAATTGAGTCAATGAGTGCGAAGCAAGCTGCTTGGTTGACTCGGATTTTATATGACTGTGTAGAAAAGAGGATTGAGGGATGAAAAACACATCAGCATTATTTCATGCTAAATTATGCCCAGTATGCAATGAACTTTATATAGCTGGTTCAAACTGCAAACAGTGTGAGCTTGATGATTTGACATCTAAATACCATGACAAGTTGGTAGCTCAAAATAAATTACTAGAGTCAGGCGTTGTTGTTCCTATGGATGAATACGGCGAGATGGTTGATGTTATTCGATGCTTGGTAGCCGATATTGAAACACCTTATAGGCTCGGCCTTAATGACAGAATAAATCCTGATTGGGACGCTTTAAATAGAGCGAAGCGAATCATAATTAATTTAGATGTGTGCATAGCAAAGAAAAATGAATAAGTATAAATAACGATTATCCAGAAACCAGTATATACGTAAGAAAAATAAGTATCTTACGCAGACGATGTATATACATTTGAGAAAAATAAATAGGATTGAAGGATGACCCTACAAGAAAAACTAAACGAACTTGAGAGACTGAGTGATGCAGCGACTGAGGGGCCGTGGGTTGATAAGAAAGACATTACTTTAGATAGTGACGGATTCTCAGAATTTTGTCCTATCGTTTCAGTGGGTAAAGGTTGGGTTATTTACGGAAAACCAAAGTCAGGCATCGCTTGTATGAGTAATCATAATTTTGTAAAAGCATCCCGCACAGCAGTTCCTCAATTGGTTAAAGCGTTAAGAGAGTGCCTAATAACATTGGAATTGATATCAAAAAACAAGACGGACGATTGCGAAATATACACAATGGGATGTGATTGCGACGAGGAATGCTTGAGAGCGATCAAAAAAGTTAATAAGATAATGGGGGTGTAATGAAATTCATATACGTAGAATGGGTTGATTCAATGGCTTGTCGTGGTTGGCAAAACGCAGATTTTCCAACTGATACCAAAGAGCAAATGACCATAAAATCACTCGGAATCCTGCACGATGAAAACGACGACTCAATCTGCATAACAACATCTCACTCACATTACGGATCACCTATGGACCCGCTTTCAATTCCTAAATGTGCTATAGTTAAAAGGTATGAAGTTTATTTTTAAGGAAAACGTAAAATGAGCGAAATTAATCTACAAAATGAAAACGAACTACTAAAAACAAATATTGTTATTCTTAAAGAGGCGATTGACGATTATAAGTGCGTCATTGAAATTCTAAAAAATGTAATCGAAGATTATAAAAAACTTACCACACCATCATATACTGTAGATGTTAACAGAGGAATACCATCTAGTGAAATTAAGCTTTAGTTGGATCAAACAACTCATCTGCCGCCACGACTACCAAAGAACCTACATTGAACTAGGTCGTGTGTGGCAATACCGATGTACTAAGTGCGGGAAATATAAAAACGTGGATTTTAAAAAATGCTAAAACCATATGACTTTCAACAAGAAATAATAGATAGATTTAAGCACGAAAGCCAAGCTGCCATCTTTGGAGATCCGGGTACTGGTAAGACGCTTATGGCTTTAAATATATTAAGGCATAAGTATAACGAGCATAAACAAATTCTAAGGACTGTGATTTTTTGCCCAAGTATTGTGATTGAAAACTGGAAACATGAGTTTTCTCTAAATACGAAAGTTGACCCAATTTATATTGGATGCGTACAAGGAACTAAGAAAAAAAGACTTCAAACGCTAAGGAATAAAAACTATAAGATTTTAATAATTAACTATGAGGCCATGAGAACTCTTGACATAAAACTTGCCTTAAAAGACTTCTCTCCCCTTGTTGCCATATGTGATGAAAGCCATATGATAAAATCCCATAAGTCTCAGAGCTTTAAAAACGTCAAAGAAGTCACCCTGTCGTCTAGATATAAGATGATTCTAACGGGAACTCCTTATTCAAAATCGGCCGAGGATGTTTGGAGCCAGTTTTATTTCCTAGATCATGGTGCTACTTTCGGATCAAGGTTTTTCCCGTTTAAGCAAAGATACTTCATAAATTTAAATCAAAACTGGGGATCTCCGAACGCTTTCCCAAACTGGCAGTTTAATAAGTCACTCCTACCTGAGTTTAAAGAAAAACTCTCATCAAAAAGCGTGAGAGTGAAAAAAGAAGACTGCCTTGATTTGCCTGATCTTGTTGATGTGACAATCAACGTTGAGCCAACAGCGGAGCAGAAAAAACACTATAAGGCCATTAGAGATGATTTAATCACTTTTTTAGAATCAGCTCCTAATGATCCACTAGTTATTAAAAACGCATTGACTAAAGCTCTGAGGCTTAATGAGCTTTTGTCAGGCTATTTAAGATTAGAATCAGGGGAGATAGAATTACTTAAGACTGTGCCTAAAATAGATGCGCTAATGGAGATTTTAGACAGTTTATTACCAAATAAGGTGATTATTTTTTGCACATTTAAGCAAAATTACGCTGATATCTCAAATTGCTTAGAAAATAAAAAAATAGACCATGTTTTAATTCATGGCGGAATTTCTGGTGAGCAAAAGATAAAAAACGTCGATACGTTTACTAAGAATAAATCCTGTAACGTTGCCATAGTAAACCCTAAGTCCGGTGGCGTTGGAATCAACATGAAAGAGGCTAAATATGCCGTATATTTTAACTGTCCTTATTCACTTATCGATTTTGAACAGTCTCGCGCTCGCAACTATCGTGCTGGCAGCATTGATCTCCATGATAAGGTAACTCATTACTTCTTGACGCATAAAGGAATGATAGATGAAAAAATTGTTGCGCAGCTTAAATCAAAAAAAGAGTTGGCAGAATCAATTTTAGACATTAAAAACCTTATATAGTTTTTATATAAAGGATGTATAATGTCGATTCAAGACCTATCTGCCTTAATAGATCAGGCATCAGCCTACAAAGAGCAAGTTGATGAGAAAAAAGAGCAGTTAAAAGATATTCAAAAAGAGCTTGATAAGCTCAATAAAATGATAGTTGAGTATTTTGAAGAAAATAACCTTAAAAGCATTAAGGGTGAAACTTACATGGCTTATACTGTGGAGCGCAGGTCTTTGAAAATTGAGGATCGAAACGAGTTTTTCTCATGGCTTCGAGATAAGGGAATATTTGACGATGTAATCTCTGTATCTAGTCAAAAACTTGGTCCATTATATAATGAAGAACT
>JAGRAG010000134.1:6228-6640 GCA_020435025.1 Bdellovibrionales bacterium
CATAAAACAGTTAGCTATAAAAGGATAAAAAAATGAGTGATTTACAAGTAAAAAATACAAGTACGCAGTTGCAAGTTTATACGGATCTAGATGTTTTTGGAGCAGCAAGCGAGGTCACAGCAAGTGACGTTCAAATGCCTTCAGTTATCTTGATGCAAGATAATTCTAGTTTTGTAAAAGATAGAACGAACGACATTAAAGGCGGAGATTTTGTCAATTCAGTCACAGAAGAGGTTATAGGAAACGCTTTCGGTGAGCCTTTAGAGCTTGTCGTTGTTGATATGTTTAAAACTGAAGTTATTAGTGAGGCTAATGGTAAGGACTGGATATCTACTAAGCCATGGACGCCAGCTCATGAGTCTTTACCATATGAGGATCATATTGATGGCGTGTCCGTGATTCGCCAAAAGTG
>JAGRAG010000134.1:6727-6982 GCA_020435025.1 Bdellovibrionales bacterium
TTGTTAAAATGAAAGGAGCAAGCGGCAAGTTTGGTAAGAAGTTTAACCAAACACTTAAGGATATGGCTGATTTCAGGCAGCCGTCTTGGTCTACTACTTTTAAGCTCACAGGTAGTGAGGAAACCAACGAGAAAGGGACTTTTTTCGTATGGGAATTTAAACGCGGTGAGCAGACCATTAAAGAGGTTCAGATTGCGGCTTACAATATGTGTAAGATGAGCCAGGAAGCTAGAAAAGCTGGGAATATGGAAGTGA
>JAGRAG010000135.1 GCA_020435025.1 Bdellovibrionales bacterium
TTCGATCTGAAATATTTAATTTCCAGATCTGACCATTTGGCGTCAGCCTCTTTGGGTGAGCGCGCGGAATTGGCTTAGAACAAAACCTTATATACCACAAAAAATAAAAGAAGTAAGAGGCCCACAATAATTGTGATCCGTTCAAAGTGAAGATCGATTTGTTTTCTCACCTCAGGTCCAAATTTATAGATAAGGGCACCGAGAACCATAAAGCGACCGGCTCTGCCGACAAGCGAAGCGGCAACAAAAACCGGAAGGGACACATTGGCGACACCAGCGGAGACAGCAAAGACTTTGTATGGGAGAGGGGTAAAACCGGCAACGACAATAGCTAAAGCCCCGTTTTCTCTAAATAATGCCATCACCTTATCGAATTTAGCTGGCGAGAAAACGTGTTGGAAGAAAAACGACTGAGTGGATTCCCAAAAAACAGCTCCTAAATAGTAACCGACGCAGGCCCCAGCGACGGAAAAAATCGTCGTGAATAAAGCATACCTTAAGGCTTTCTTGGGCCGACCGGCACCCATAGCTACAAGAATGGGGTCGACCGGAATCGGAAAAAAAATAGCCTCAATAGCAGAAAAAAAATAAAGAGCCCATTCGCCGCGCGGATGCTCCGACCACCCCAAAACCCAATCATAGGTTTTTCGCAGCCAGATCATAATCAACATTTTGCTTTTTACAGGAGTTTGTTCTGTGTCGGTCATCATTTTCAAGAGCATAATGGAGCCAAAGAAAGAAGTACATCTAAAATTGAAGATGAGGTCAAGGAATACTGTGGAGTCCCTTTAGCATCTAAAGTGTGACATTGATTCAGAGGTATGACTCCTTTCGCATAAATGCGAAGCGCGACTAGACATTGTAAAGTTCGCTTGTCTAAAATTTTGTCCATTAAACATTTAATCTAAGGGTGAATTTATGAAAACAGTGATTTTAGGCTTCATCGGCCTTTTTGTGTTATCAGGATGTGCGTCGATCAAAAATTTTGTGAAAACAGAAATGGCAAAACAGGAACGTCTCTCCACAGAAGTGAGAAACAAAGTCTATGACAAATCCGTACCCGAATTAAGAAAGGAAGTTGTCGCCTATTTTGGAAGCTGGAGACGGGTCACATCCGATGAAAAACTCCAAGAAATCAAAGAAGATATCGATAAGGGTTTTGTTTATAAAGGAAAGTACTATCAAAAGTATGAGCCGGGTTTGATGGATTTTATTGGAGCGTTGAGCACAGCCGATAAAGACGTCATAGGTGATTTCTTTACTCAGACGAACTATCACACTTTAAAAGATGATCATACGGGATTTACTTATGTTTTTGATGGAATGGTCTTTGACGCTAAATACGTAGAAGATGCAAAAACGAAATTGGAAGTTTATTCATTTGATGAAGTTCAACGTGGCCCATACGAACTAGATGTTGATTTTATGGCGTTACTCACAAAGTATGGTTCCTTATTTACTATTCGTAGAGGCCCAGTTTTGATGGATAAATCGATTCAGTACGCCAAAAGAGACACCATGACTGAGATCGATGTTTTTAAAACCGTCGATCCGGAAGGATATGACAGCCTAGTGAAAGGACTCTAGTCTTTAATAAATGAACGCAGACCCTTCGCAATGCCCCGCATCAATCTTAATTGATGCGGATTTCAGTCTCAAAATGTGGATAACTCAGTAAAAAATATCAGCAAGTTAGTATCATTGTTGAAGCAGATAACAACTATTTTTATGTCCCCATGTTAGGTCCTTGATTCTTTAAGCTTTTTTTGGAATTTTAGTCACTCGGTGATTTTCGCTTCCTTCTCTATAAAATTTAGAAGGGCTTATGAAAGTGCCGAATGAGGAAACCGCACTATGACCGCTTATTTTTTAAGAAGATTTCTCCTGATCATTCCTACATTTATTGGGATCACAATGCTGGTGTTTGTCGTAACTCGATTTGTACCTGGTGGACCAATAGAGAGAATGATCACGCAAGCACAGATGATGCAAGGGGATCGCGGCGGCATGTCGGACGGAGTCAGTGGAGCCGCACTTTCTGAAGATCAAATTGAAGATATGAAAAAGTACTACGGTTTCGATAAACCGCCACTTGAGGCCTATGTCATCTGGCTTTGGAAGGTTCTTCATTTAGATCTGGGTGTGTCTTCACGCTATAATGAACCGGTTTGGAACATCATCAAAGAACGTTTTCCTGTCTCTATTTTTTATGGTCTGACAACTATGATTATTGCCTATTTGGTGAGCGTGCCTCTAGGAATCATTAAGGCCATTAAACACTCCACTCTTTTTGACAACATCACATCAGGAATGGTCTTTTTAGGCTTTGCGATTCCTAACTATGTCTTAGGAATTGGCCTAATTGTCTTATTTGCCTCCCAATGGGAGGTTTTTCCCTTGGGGCAATTTCGTAGTGATGATTGGGAAGACCTGACGACCTGGGGAAAGATTGTGGATCAGGTTTATCATGCGGTTTTGCCTATCACATCTTATCTGGCTGGTACCTTTGCGGTAACCACACTATTAACGAAGAATTCTTTGATGGACAATCTGGCAGCCGATTATGTGCGAACAGCGATTGCTAAGGGGCTGCCATTTAAAAAGGCTATTTTTGGGCACGCCTTAAGAAACAGCTTGATTCCTTTGGCGACCAGTTTTGGGAACAATATCTCTGTTCTTCTTGCTGGCTCCTTCCTTGTTGAAACCGTTTTTAACATTGATGGCTTTGGATTGTTGGGCTTTGAGTCGGTGGTGGAGCGGGACTATCCAGTGGTGATGGGAATTTTGGTGCTCTCATCGTTGTTGTTTTTAATTGGAAATATTTTGTCAGATATCTGTGTCGCATTGGTCGATCCACGCGTGCAATTTGAGTAAGAGGTTGGGATTGATTCGATTAAAGCCAGTGACATTAAAAAGAATCAAAAGGTTTAAATCCATTAAGCGGGGTTACTACTCTTTTGTGTTTCTGATGATCCTTATCGGTTTATCTCTCGTTGCAGAACTTTATATCAACAGTAAGGCCTTAATGGTTCGCTACGAAGGGAACACCTACTTTCCTATTTTTGCCGATGTTTATCCGGGAAAGACCTTTGGACTCGACTATGAGTATGAGACCAACTATCGAAAGCTTCGTGAAAAATTCAAAGAAGAAGGCAGTGACAATAAGGTTTATATGCCTCTTATTGAATTTAACGCCTTTGAAAATGACTTTAGAGAAGGGGAGTACCCGCCCACGGCTCCTTCATGGGAAGATGGTCATTACTTGGGTACAGACAGCACGGGTAGAGATGTTCTTGCTCGTTTGATCTACGGTTTTCGAACAGCTATTGCCTTTTCTGTGATCTTGCTGTTGGTCAACTACGTCATTGGAATCAGTATCGGCTGTCTGATGGGTTTTGTTGGTGGGTGGTTTGATCTGTTTTTTCAACGAATCATCGAGATTTGGTCCAACGTGCCTTTCTTATATATCGTCATCATTATCTCTTCCATCATGATCCCCAATTTTACAGTTTTAATTGGGATTATGGCTTTTTTCGGATGGATGAATATGACCTGGTACATGCGAACGGCCACCTATAAAGAAAAAGCGCGCGAGTATGTCATGGCAGCGAAATCCTTAGGGGCGAGCAAAACACGCATTATTTTTAATCACATTTTGCCAAATTCCGTCTCAATTATCGTGACCTTTATTCCTTTTGCTATTGCTGGAGGAATCATGGCTTTAACGGCGTTGGACTATTTAGGCTTTGGTTTGCCAGCTCCGACACCCAGTTGGGGCGAGTTGCTGCGACAAGGCCAGAAGTATCTCGATGCTAAGTGGATTTCCGTATCGGTTGTTGTATTTATGGTTTTAATTTTAATGATGGTGACGTTTGTTGGGGAAGCTGTTCGAGAGGCTTTTGACCCTAAAAAGCACACCACTTATGAATAGTGATAGGAGTGATTTCATGAAGATATTTAAGAGCGTATG
>JAGRAG010000136.1 GCA_020435025.1 Bdellovibrionales bacterium
AGCTGATTACGTTTGGACTTCGGAGCGGGAATCCTCGAGCCCTTCTGAGATTTCACTAATGACTGTGTCTCAACCTTTAGAAGATATAGTGCAGTTTGGTTCCGTATTGGGAATCCGTCGTCTTCACTAATTCAGGTGGCTCATTGTCATGAGCCACTTTATAAAAAAGAGAAAGTGAAAAGTTTTTTTCTACATTGAACTTAAATGTTGTTTGTCCATGAACGCGATGGTCATGGACTGACCGAAAATTAGGTTGAAAGTAGACTGATCCGGAAATGAGAGTGCGCTCACCAATAGGACGAGCCGCCGCTATATAAAAATTGCCTCTGCCAATTTCCAAAGTGCCGTCATCGGTAGTGCCGACTCTTTCTTCGAGAGTCTCGCTAGAATAAAAGGCTCCCGCTCCCAAGTAAAAATAAAGTTTTTCTGAAGACAAAATGGGGAAGCGAACTCCAGTGCCAAGGAGGCCCCTAAAGGAGAGACGAGTAAATTTATTAGTTTGGTATTGACCATAGACTTCTTGAAAGAGATGAGGTGAGAGTGCGAATGAATGGCGAAGATGTAAATTCAGGTTATTGGCGTCTTCAATCTGTTGGCTTTCGCCGTATTCGTAAGCTATTAAAGCCAAATATTCTTTTTGAGTATTGCGAGTGTACAAAATAGATTCCACTAAATAATCTTTAGTATCAGTGTTGCCTGCTTTACCAGAAATAGAAATGGTGATCTCTCGTGTCGTTCCTTCTTTTTTTGCATTCCTAACTTCCTCCACATTTATAAACGCCAAAGAAGTATTTTGGTAAATAAGAATTAAGCAGAGTGATAAGAGGTGGGACGATTTCATATGTGACTTGATAGTAACTTTTGGTCAAAAGTGTCAACGTAAAAGAGGGTGATGCCAAATGGTCAGATTTAAAAAAAATTCAGATTGAAGGAGACTTATGGGCAACACGTTGGGTGAGAGCTGAAGTTCTTTTACGAGGGTCCTTTGACGACAGCCTTCAAAGCGGAATGGTGAACGCATTCCAGGGAGATCAATGCAGCGAATGAGTCATTTGAACTAAAGTGGTTTTGCCGTGAGAGAATTTGCGACCCTTAAAGCGAAGGTTGACTGGCGTTTACCGCCAAATCCTTGTTGCTCTTCCATAATAAAACCATGTTGTCTAAGAGCTCGGTTAAGTGTGCCTTTTGCGGCGTAGGTGACAAAAACACAATTGGGGGAAGCCGCATCGAAGATAAAACCTGATAAAAACTCTTCACTCCATAATGCAGGAGACACTTGAGAACTAAAGGCATCAAATAAAATGGCACTGTAGGTTTCAGTGAACACCGTTTGAGGAGTCAATTCTTTGGAGAGTTCCCACTGGCCGAGCATCAGTAAGCCAGCGAGGTACTTTTTGACTTCGGTCGAAGAGGTCCCAAAGTGCTTTGAGATTGATTCGGTAATGTCATAGTAAAGTTTCCACCAATCCAGCTGTGATTTATTGGGGGCCTTTCCTTGCAGCCAATCTAAAAAATTTTGTCTTAAAAAGGCGGAAGATTCAAAAGAACGGATGGAGACTTCAGCTAGTGGAATTCGATGTTGCAGGCAGTGGCCGCAGATGATCAGTTCATTATAACCTAGCCCAAGACCCACTGATAAAAAACGAGGTGTCCATCCTTTGTTAGTTACTAGCGAGATGGCGTGATGGTAGATAAAAAGGCTTTCTGAAAGTGCCCCTTTTTTATTGTGCATGGATTCCGATAATCCATCGGCATTGGTCCAAGTCACACTAGGACTGCCGTCTTCCGTCGTAATGATCTGAAATTCAGATTCCATCTCAGGTTCCTCTTGCCAATAGGTAATGCAAACAGTATTGAGACACTATGCAATATTTTGAGAAATGGCAAGAACTCCCTTATTATCCGATCAGTCTCTTTTATCGAGAGAAATTTGGTGAGAAAGTCTATAAAATTCCCGTCAGTGTTTCGCAAACATGTCCTAATCGAGAGGGTCTTAAGGGTATGAAAACCTGTGTGTTTTGCGATGTTTGGGGGTCCGCCGCTTACCCAGAGGTGCGTGATCAGGTCCTCAAAGATCAGATTTTGACTAATAAAGAAAGAATCCGTAAACGTTTTAATGCCAACAAATTTTTGGTTTATTTTCAGGCCTATACCAATTCTTTTGCGAAATCTGAACATTTGAGACAACAGTTCGAAGTTGCGGAACAAGTGGAAGATGTCGTTGGCTTTGTCGTTGGAACTCGTCCGGACTGCCTTTCCCCAGCGGTTTTAAGGCTTTGGCAGGAATATGCTAAAAAGCATTTTCTTTCTGTTGAGCTAGGAGTGCAGACATTTGATGAAAAAGCGCTGGTATGGATGGAGCGAGGCCATTCAGCTGTTCAGTCTATTAAGGCCATTTTAAAAATTAAGGAATTGGGCGAAGTCGATCTGGGAATTCATTTGATGTTTGGCCTTCCTGGAGAGACGGATGAGTTCATTAAAAAGACTGCGAGAATTGTGAATTCTCTTCCGATTGATAATGTAAAACTTCATAACTTACACGTATTGTCTAACACGCCTCTAGAGGAGATGTATAAAAAAGGGGAATTCGTTCCAATAAGTCGAGAAGACTATACCCGTCGAGTTCAAATCTTTTTAGAGCATTTAAATCCTAATACGGCCGTTCATCGAGTGGCTGCAGTAGCCAGTCGGCATGATGAGTTAGTTGCCCCTTATTGGGCTGCGAGTAAGTTAGATAATTACCAATTTATCATCGATAAGATGCGCGAGCAGAACTCCTATCAGGGCAAAAAGTTCGTTTCGGAAGGGAAAGGTTTCCTGCATAGAACAGATTTTTCAGGAACCTTTACATCCATTTAAAAAATAGAATATTCAAACCAAACGAGTCCGAGTTTGTAATAGAAATTTGAATGAGAGGAGAGGTCGAAAATGAGCTCTAGGAAGTATCCACAACGCATCGTTTGTATGACGGAAGAATCTGTAGAACTCCTTTATTTGTTAGGCCAACAAGATCGCATTGTTGGAGTTTCCTGTTATGTGGAGCGGCCGCCGCAAGCTAAAAGTGATAATGTCGTTATTTCTTCTTTCTTAAAAGCTAATATGAAAAGAATTCGAGAGTTAAGACCGGATTTGATTTTGGGTTTTTCAGACATTCAAAAAGAGATCGCTCGTGATCTTATTGCCGAGGGGTTCAATGTTTGGATTGCCAATCATAGAGGGCTTGAAGAGGTGCTAGATTACTGTTTGGCGTTAGGTTCAGCGGTGGGGTGTCGCGACGAAACCCTGCGATTGATTCAGAGATATGAATCGAAACTGAGTGAGGTTTGCGAGCGAGCCAAAAAATTAAAGACTTTTCCCAAAGTCTACATCGAAGAATGGAATGGGCCTTATATTACGGGCATTCGTTACTTTTCTGATTTAGTAACGGCATGTGGTGGTCACGATATTTTTCGAGATCGTTCTTTGGGAGTATTAGCTCAAGATCGATTCATTGAGCCATCTGAGGTTGTAGAGCGAGATCCAGATATTATTTTGGGGTGTTGGTGTGGAAAAAAAGTGGAAAAGGAGAGTTTTAAAGCCCGAGACGGATGGGATAGGATTTCTGCCATTCAAGACGATCGAGTATTTGAATTAGATCCGGCTATTTTTTTGCAACCAGGACCCGCTTTGTTTGAAGAGGGGCTCGATACATTAATGTCCCTTTTTGAAAACAACTTCGCATAGTTGATCTCTTAACTATCATTTCTTTAAATGCTGTTGCGTGGTGTCTTTGAAATAATAAGACAATAGAAATTTTATGATCGGAAATGCAGTTGAGTTAAGAATGTCTTTAAAGCACATAGAATGCAAAGCCACTTGCTCTTAGAAAGTATAAGATTTTTTATATAGGATCAGCTCGGTTGTGCAATAACAATAGTCCTTAAAAGGTGATTCCATATGAAACTCAAAATAGTTCTGCGGCGAATTTTTTTTGCGTTATCTTCTTTAGCCAATTCAAGCATTCGATGCCAGACTCATCAGAATTATGTTTTTGATGAAGGGGCTTTTTGTTCATTTCTAACGTCGACGTTCAATTAAGATAGTGACAGTAGGTGGGCAAGCTCAGGAACTAAATTCCGAAAGTCTTCACCACGAAGTTTGTCGAGTTTCATTGTTCGTTCACGAAAACGGGGAAGAAGTTGAGAGTGATCTTCTTGCAACATATAGTTGCACAAATGATTCATGGATTTCCTGGACTTTCGAGTCAGCCCCTGGTCCCACAAGGCCCTTTTAACCATCTCTTTGTCCTTTTCAGGAAGAACTCTTAAAGAGAGATCATCTGGAAAGGCTAGGTGTGCGGGATTGAACCAGCTCTCCTCTCCGTATGTTGCGTTCGACCAGGTGTCGACCTGCTCCTTCCACCACCGTTCAATTTTTGGAAGGTTTAGTATGTTATAAATCATCATTGTCGAACGAACTCCACAGCGAACATCCATAAATTTTGAAAGGGAGAGTAGTTGTTCGGTGACTTTTTCGACCTGTTGCCATCGAGTGGGATGACGAACGTACTCAATTACTGGACCGACGCCATCTAAGCTGACAGCTAATTCTACATACTTGAAGTGCTCCCAAAGTTTTAGCAAGCGATCGCTTACGGGAACGGTCAGGTTAGTAGAGTAATTGAGATAAATATTTTTAGCGGCTCCGGTTTCGACCGCAAAATCTAGAAGCCGCTCGTAGTCTCGAATTAAAAATGGCTCTCCGCCGGTAAACTTAATGTGGCGTAAATGCGGTACAACAGAACGAAGTTTTTCTGGATCGAGCTTCAGTCGGCCCAAGGGCTCTTTACCGGTTAAAGCTTTCCAATCTTTTTGCCAATTGGTGCTATAAAGTGGCTCACACATACGACAGCGAATGTTACAGGTGTTGTCAAACGAGAGCTCTAAATAGGAAATTCTAGGTTGGCTTGTGTCAAGCTCTTCGTTGATGTGCCTTTCTTGGTTGTAATACTGCCTGAGGCTGAGCCGCTTTCCGGCTTTTTCTTCATCATAACACCTCTGACATCCGGGTAGTTCTTCGCCTCGAGACATCTTCTCTCGAAGGTCGTTCATAAAGGCATCGTTGAAAAGATCTTCTAATCGATCGTACCGATCTAAATGATTTTTTTCTGGAACTTCTGGCCAACGGAAGCGACAGCAGGGCTTTGTTCTTCCTCCGGGTCCAACAAACTGATGATTCCAGGCCTGGCTACAGAAAGTTCTCGAAGCTCTCGGGTCTGACAAGCTCATTTTATATCCTGATATCTTGAGTTTGGCTCAAGATAGGGTTGTAGAGATGTCCACAGGTTCGAGCGCACTTTAATAATTTAGGATTTTTTTTATCATTTAAAGAGCGACTCCAGCTATCTACCAAAGTCTCTGAAAACCAGGGATGAGCAAGAATGTCCTTTAGTGTGTGGTGCAGAAGACTGTTAAAGTTGGGATCTACTTTTCCTAGAAACTTCTCATGAAAATCTTGACGGTATTGGTGCTTGTTGTGAGGGGAGTAAATGTCTCCAGGGAGAAAACAACAAGGCCAGAGTTTGGATTCAAAATCCACATAGAGACGTTGGAACTTCTCTTTATAAATGCATTGGATTTCTGCATGGTCTAGGTAATTCTCAAAGCTTCCGTACGACTCCTCAATTTTAGGCAAGTTCTCCATGAGGTCTTTGTTTTGGTACTCTTCTATGGAGGGAGCTTCAATAGTGTAGGCGTATTGGTTTTTTAAAATTTTATTTCCGTGCTCCATCACATCCATAACGACATCGTTACTCAGAGAATCCGCTACATAGTGCGGGAGAGTCTCTCCGGTCTGGGAATCTCGTTTAAATCTAGAGGTTTTTCTCACACGGAATTTCCGAATTCCAATCTCCTTGGCTAAACGTTGGGCTTCTTTGACCTGATGTTCATTGTGTTTGAAAACTAAAAAATCCCATCGAGCATTGCCGCCTGCTTCAGTAAAGGCTTGCATGTTTCTCCAGATGGTTGGCCAGTGAGTTCCTTTACGATAAAGGTGATTGGTGTCTTCGAGCCCATCGACACTAAAGACCATTTGGTCTTCTTCCCCTTGAAAATATGGGGCGATTTTCTTCCACCATGAGGCCGGTCGTGCGCTGCCATTGGTGTGAAACCAAATCTGTTCGACTCCTGATTCTTTGAAATAAGCAACAGCTTCGAAACTATCCTTAGCGACAATAGGATCACCATAGACTCCACAAAACATGACATGATGAAATTGCTTTAGTAGCTCTTTAGAAAAAGAGCTTTTAATTGTGTCTATAGAGACTTCCCCTTTCGGTAGTTTGGGGTTAGGGGCTCCTCCGAAAATGTTTCGTGAACACATAGGACATTGAGCATTGCAACCGCTGGTCATCTCTAAGTGTAAAGCTCTTAAGGATTCCAAATTGAGATAGTTCATGAATGTACGTTAGCATAGAGAGTGGCTAGATAGGCAAGGTATGCGTGGCGAGTCTTGTCAGTCTATAGGACTTTTACAGGTGAATGGAGTCGAATTTCTTGGCCTTTCAGTTCAATGGGATCTAATAATTCGACGAGTGAGCCGTGTGGCAGGAACTGGGGATCACCTAACTTATGCAGCCAGGCAAAAAACTCTCTTTGGTCGCCACGGCAAATTAACTGTCGCGTTTTGCCTTTTTCTTTAAGAGTGTCTCCAATGACCCGAATGGTGTTGCTTGAAAATGCGGGAGCCGAAGTCTTTCGTGCCAATAGGTAAGAGTAAGTGAGGGTTCGATTCTTCATAGGTAAATGCTTTTCGATCTGTTGTAAAGATTCAGGAAGTTCAATCGCCACTCTATGGTGGCACCAATCGCGATGGGATTGGGTGAGCAAAGGACACGCCATTTGGTGCACACAAGGAGCCCAGATAGAAAACCCAGAATCAATCAGTTGCTGGCGGATGCTTAGCAGTTTTCGACCGTCTTCCTTTGTCGATGGCTCCACGATACAGAGGGCCTCGGCCTGAAGGGCCCAATCAGGAAGGTGACCTAACTCATTGAGCGAGTAAGAAAAGGTTATCAAAGTCGAATCAATGGACTTAAGCTTTGTGGGCTGTGTGAGCCAACATCGGTTTTCCTTTCTGCGCGGAAGTAGTTTCTGATGCAAGTCTTGGGCCTGCAATCCTTTTTCAACAAAGTAGGTTTCATGAAAGGGAAGAACTGAGCTATTTTGAAAAGCCCAATCCATGGCTCCTAACCCACTACCGAAATCCAACCATTGAGAAAGTCCTTCCCAAAAAGAGTGGCGTTGACCCTCTTCGATGAGAGATTGGGCTCTTAAGCTATTTAATGGCATAAAGTAGGCAAGATAAGCGGCCCGGTGAGAGGGTTCTTGCCAAAGATTTTCCAGTTGGTGTTTTTGATGATAGCGATCAGAAAGAGCGACGATGGCATCGGCTAATGGCTTTGGTTTTTTTAGACTATAACCTTGAGCCTTTAAAAGTGGCTCGATAAGGGCTTCATACTCCGCTGACAGGGAATAAACTTTGGTCACGTCGGCTCCGAAATGGGAATACCAAAATTTTTAATGGCATTAAGAACCTCAGCAACTTCGATTTCCTTCATCACCTCCGGATTCTTCTCGGTGGTTGGGTCTGACTTTGGTTCAAAGACCATGACTTTTGCACCAATGGGCCCCCATCGCTTTGCTGACTCAGCGATCACATTGCTATAAATTCCAATGGTCGGCGTCCCCAAAGAGGCGGATAGATGGGCCACTCCCGTGCTAGGAGCGACGACCACCTCAGCTTTTTGTAAAATGGCAATCAACTCGTCGCCCGATAGTTTTTCGTGCAGCCAGGTGACAGACGAGTGATTTTCCAATTTCTCGTAGAGAGGTTGAATATACGGAGCATCTGTTTTTGTCCCAGTGATAACTACGTGCTGATTGAGTAGCAATGTCTCTACAAGAAGTTGATAGGATTCCGTAGGCCAGTTCAGGGCAGAACCATTCATGCCAGGATGAACTAGGCAGTATTTAATATTACTAAGTTGAAACTTTTTTAGAACGGACTCGGCTTCCGTGTGTCTAAGACTTAGTGGAGTGATCATCTCATAGGGTTCATCGATTAGTAAGTGAATCAACTCCATATTGTATTCAGACTCGTGAGCTTGCGAAAGACTGCGCTTTTGCCGAACGCCAAAGTTAAAAAATAAAAAGGAGTGCCATTGGCTGTAGCGGCCGACACGCCGAGGAACTCTTGCTAGCCACAGCGCGAAGCCGATCCACCACGGTGCATGAAAGACGACAGCCTGTTCGATCTTCCGCTGACGAAGAAGTTTTAAAAAAGCGAAAAATTGCATCCAGGAAAATGTCTTCCTAATGGAAACGAAATTTCTTTTCGGAGTCGCCCGATTCATTATGAAGTCCAAACCATCATTGATCACCCAGAGGGAGTTTGTTTCGTTCCAAATGTCGGAATTTTGGTCCGCCGGAAGAGAGAGAATTAAGTCTCCGATTCTGTCGAGTCGAACGAAGAGAGTCATTTTACTGAGGCCACCATTCATAGAATTGCGATTATCCGCTATCTCCCTTCAGAGTCAAGGAGGACCCGCAAAAGGTGTGACCCTCTTAAGGGATTCCATCGTGATTCCGGAGGGCGGTTTATATTTAGTCTGTGTTGATTCTTTGCGTTGCGTCCGTAAAGAAGAATTGGCACCTTTTGTGGGCGTTGACGAAGCTTGCAAAAAAGGGGATGTTGGTTTCTTTTGAGGGATTGGTATGGAAGAGTTAACAGACGAAATGGCCATCGATGCGAATATTTGCGCAGTTGCGAAGTCGTTGCACGCCAAAAATATGTTGGCGGCTGCTGATGGAAACATTAGCTATCGTTTGGAGGATGAGACCATTTATATCACGCCATCGGGAGTCTCCAAGGCTTTTATGAAGCCGGATGAAATCGCTGTTGTGAACATAGATGGAGAGGTTTTTACGGGAAGTCCTTCTAGCGAATTAAAAATGCATCTGAAAATTTATCAACAATGTCCCATGGCTAAAGCCATTGTTCACGCCCATCCACCTGTAGCTACCGCTTGGACCATTGCCCGGCCCGAGCTTCAAGAATTACCAGCAGATATTCTTTCAGAAGTGATTTTGGCATGCGGATCTATCCCTATTGTGAAGTTTGCATTTCCTGGAACGGATGAGATGGGTGAAAACTTATCCCCTTATCTTCCCGAACATAGAGTGCTGCTTCTGGCTCATCATGGGGCTCTTGCTTGGGGTGAAACTCTTGAAGAGGCCCATCGAGGAATGGAGCGGCTAGAGCATTCAGCTATGGTTTTGCAAGCGGCAGTGACTTTGGGGGGGCTCCATAAATTGCCCGATGAGGTGGTAGAAAAATTAAAAGATCGAAGAAAAGCTATGGGAGAATTGGTATTATGAAGAACATGGTGGCTCTTTCGCTAAAGTATCAAGAGGGAGTCCTATCAATTTTGAATCAACAAACCCTACCAAATCAGGTGGAATGGTTGGTGTCTCGATCTCCAGAAGATATGATAGGATACATCCGAGAGCTAAAAACAAGAGGGGCTCCATTGATCGGTGTTTCGGCGTCTTTAGCTTTGGCTCAGTTTGCCGAGCAAGGAGCTTCGGAAAATGAATTTCGGATGGCCGCCTTGGCACTGAAAGAAGCGCGTCCTACGGCGGTGAACTTGATGATTTGTATCGATCGTCTTTTGGATTACGACACTTACGATTCCAGTCAAGTGGTTGCAAAAGCAGAGGCAATTTTTGATGAAGATGTGGAGCTGTGTCGTAAAATTGCTATTCATGGCGCTTCTTTTTTAGAAGACGGAGACAATGTTTTAACTCATTGTAATACAGGGGGATTAGCTACTGTTGGCGGTGGAACGGCCCTTGGAGTGATTGCCGAAGCTCACCGTCAGGGAAAAAAGATTCATGTTTATGTCGATGAGACCAGACCACTCCTTCAAGGAGGACGCTTAACGACTTATGAGTTACAAGAGTTAGATATTCCTTACACATTGATATGTGATAATATGGCGGCCTCTCTTATGGCGGAAGGGAAGATTCAAAAAGCCATTGTTGGAGCCGATCGCATTGCACTGAACGGAGACTTCGCTAATAAAATTGGCACCTATGGAGTAGCTGTCCTTTGTCATTATCATAAGGTTCCCTTTTATGTGGCGGCCCCTTATACGACAGTAGATCGGGATTGCCCATCGGGAAGGGAAATTCCGATTGAACAGCGAGACCCTTTCGAAGTGAAAGGAGTGCAGGGAGCTTTCGGAAAAGTGCAATGGGCTCCCGAAAAAGGCCAGGTTTACAATCCGGCGTTTGATGTCACTCCAGCTCAGCTAGTTTCAGGATGGGTGTTAGATCAAGCAGCTTATACTTATCAACAAATCCAAGATGGTGTTTTGAAGCCTTAAAAATAGGAGAAAAATATGTGGGCAATTATTGGTGGATCGGGTTTTGAGAAATTTGATGGTTTTGAAACGGTCGAAGAGCTTTATGGGGAAACGCCTTTTGGAATGGCTTCTAGTGGACTTAAGAAAGTTCGTGTTAATGGAACCGAGGCGCTTTTTTTATCTCGTCATGGTGCCCATCATGAACTCACTCCGTCTGAAGTGAATTATCGAGCCAATATTTTTGCTCTTAAGTATTTTGGTGCCAAATCCATTCTCTCGTTTTCCGCTGTGGGGAGCTTGCGAGAAGAATTAGCCCCAGGTGATCTTGTTATCCCTAATCAGTACATTGATCGAACAAAGGGCATTCGCGAACACACTTTTAGTGGCGATGGCATTGTCGGTCATGTTTCCCTGGCAAAACCAGTTTGCCTTTCTGCTGCTGAAAAGACTTTGGCACTGCTTCCGGAAGGTCGCGATTGGCAGGGGAGCACAGGTAAAACGTATATCTGTATTGAAGGTCCCAACTTTTCAACGAAAGCGGAATCTCATGTCTATCGTCAATTTGGTGCCGATATTATAGGTATGACTAATTTTCCCGAGTATGCCTTAGCTCGTGAAGCAGGAATGAACTACCTTCCTTGTTGTTTTGTGACCGATTACGATTGTTGGAATGAAGAACGCCCTCATGTGACTTTAGAGGAAGTGATTGATGTTATGCGTGCCAATAACGCAAAGGCTTTTGCTTTGGCGCAAGCAGTTTTCGCAGAAGACTCAAGTGGCATTCGTTACTTTCAAAGTGGAGATGAGGCTTTGGAGCAGGGGTTGCGTGCAGGTCTTATGACGCCCAAAGAGGCCATTTCTGCAGAAAAGATGGAGTGGCTTAAGGTTTTGTTGCAAGACTAAGCGCAAGCAAATGAATAAGGACATAAAAAAAGGAGAGCCAGCTCTCCTTTTTTTATACGAAAGAATTCTTCGTAGTTTATAGGGAATCAATCAATTGATTAGCAGAATCCCATTTCCCTCGATCATCAGAGAAAAAGAAACCAGGTCGAGATCCAAAAGCTCTTTTCAATTCCGTTTTTAAAAGGGCTCGCCCCTGCGAATCCATGGTTTTGCCTTTCAGGGCGGCGACCATCTTTCCTAGATAAGTTGAAGGATTGTAAGTACCCATGTCTGACTTATAGAGATTGTTTGGTTCACGGTAATGAACTCCCTCGAAGGTCCCACCATCTTTAATTTTGTGATTCCACTCATCTTCAATCTTATTTACGATTTTCTGCAATATGATTTTAAATTGAGGATCTGCCGGTTGCCATTGACTGAGAGAAAGGACGGTAGATTCCCAAGTAATGGTCACTGAAACTTGTGCAACAAGATCACCGTTGACGCGAACAGGGATTCTAAAATCACCGGAACTTGCGGTATCACTGACGGCGATGGCGTCTTTTAAAATAATTGGCTGAGGATTGGTGCTCGAAGCATAATCAATCGGTACATTGATATAGGTGTCTTGAATCGTAACTAGAATGGATCCTGTTTTTAAACCGTAGTTAATGACATTATCTAATTCAAACGAAAGACTCGCGCCAGGAATTACCTGAGAATTGCTCGCTAGAGAAACTTGAATCGCAGAGGTGTCAACAAAGATACCATTAGAGATATCGTCGATGGCTTTCTCAAAAGCTTCCGTATAAATCTCTGTAGAAACTTGATTAAATGCGGAGATGGATGCCGAAGTGTAGCCCTCAACATACCCCTCGAATCGTCCTTTATCCGACGCATACTGTTCAGAAACTAAAGACGCTTTATCTGTTCCATCTCGATGCCCCCAAAGAGCAGCATTGGTGCCACCGTTTGTAATAGCTCGGTACCATTTACGGTCGATAACTTGTCGAAACTCATCTTTAAAGCTTTGTTCAAATTCTCTTTTTTGTTCCCAGCTCGCTTTGCGGTAAAACTGTCTTTCTGACTGACCGGAGCGTCCAAAATAACTATCTTGCCAACTGTTAAAAGCCCACTCAGCACCATACCAGCTGCTCAGGTCGGACCCTTGGTATTCGTTGTCGATCCACAATTCTAACGCCCAGAGGTCGGACTTAAAAAGATCCCAACGAATGATGAATCCTTCGATGTCTCCAAAACGTCGTTGCCGAAGAAGATCATGAAAGTCATCATTGTAATTTCTTACATAGGTTCTTAATGAATCAGGTTGTACTTGAGACGAGCGTGCTCCGCTATAAGGGACATAGATATTTGCTGGTAGGGACGTGTCAGCTGGATTTCCAGAAGAGGCCGCTGTTTTAAATCGTTTCAGGACTTCACCTTGGGCTTTTGGAGGAATCAATTTTAATGCGTCTCTTTCACCAGCTATTCCGCCATCCACTAAACCTTTCTTTTCGGCATCTTGATAAGCTATTGAATAAGACCTCCAGTCTTTGTAGCGATCACCATCAACTTGACTTAAAAGAGTACTGCGATAGGAGCGGGCAAAGAAAAAACGATAATTTTCTAAAGTACCATAGGTTTCGACATAACGATTGGCAAAAAATCGAGCTGCATTTTCTCCACTATTACGAGCTTTCTTTAAGGCTCTTTCGGCGGCTTCCCTTTCCTGTGCTTGGCGCTCCCGCTCAGCTCTCTCTCTCGCCTCTCTTTCTTTTTGTCGACGTAGCTCCTCATCCCGTCGCGCTTGATCGTCATTATCTTTATTTCTAGAGTCGTTGTTGTTGGTGCGAGAATCATCCCTTCCAGGACCTTTTGTATACTTCGGAACAGTATAGCTACCCTTTGTTTCTCCATCGACGATAAATTTTAGATGTGTACCACTTTTTCCGTTAAAGGTCCCTCTGGCACATCCCTGTTTACTGGTCGTGCCACCTACAGAGCTTCCTTCAAGTTGAAATTTAGCTCCAGGCTTAACCCCACAAACTTCGAATTTACAGCGTCCGTTGGATTCACAAACGATGGGCTTAGCGGCAAGGGCAGAAAACGAAAAAGCAATCGCTGCTCCAATGCCCCAAATTAAACGGTACATTTTAACCTCCATAACCTGCCAAAAAACAGGGAAATGAAATTGAATAGAACTATGAACTGGCTTTGATTTCCGCGGAGCCTAACACGGTTCGGACGATTATTAGTAAACGGAGTGCGAAGAAGTAATTTAAATTCCTAAACAAATGAAAAAATTGAAAAAACTCCAAAGAATGAGGGACCACATGGAAAATCATCCATTGTAATGCTGACGCTAAACGATCGGAACAGGAATCTAGAACCTGAGCTTAGGGAACTCTCTTCGTGCTCTTTACATACGGCACCTTTAAATTGCGATAGAGTCCCTTAAAAATAAGCGCCATTTCTTTGCTATGTTTAAGTTATCTGAACTTACATCCGCAATGAAAAGGGTGCTGCGGGGAAAGGGTTCTTTTGGCTAGATTGATGCGCAGCATTTAGAAAGAGGGCCTAGCACCTTTTGTAAAAATCAGATATAGGTGGAGCACGCAAATACTTAGCGAATAAAGGAGTGGAAATGCAGGTCGAATGGACACCCATTAAGGATTTTACAGATATTAGGTTGGAAAAAACAGAAGATGGAATTGCCAAGGTTACAATCAATCGTCCCGAGGTGCGAAATGCATTTCGCCCATTAACTGTACATGAACTTAAAGAGGCGTTTGAGATCTGCCGTGAGGATTCATCTATTGGGGTCGTGATTTTAACCGGTGAAGGGAAAGAGGCCTTCTGTGCCGGAGGCGATCAAAAAGTTCGTGGTACGGGCGGATATGTTGGAGAAGATGGAGTGCCCCGTTTAAATGTGTTGGATCTTCAGAAAATGATTCGTTCGATCCCAAAACCTGTTATTGCGATGGTCGCTGGATACGCAGTTGGTGGAGGACACGTTCTGCATGTGGTTTGTGATTTAACAATTGCGGCCGATAACGCGAAGTTTGGTCAAACGGGTCCTAAGGTAGGATCTTTTGATGGTGGTCTTGGCAGCAGTTACTTAGCTCGGATCGTCGGTCAGAAAAAAGCGCGAGAAATTTGGTATCTCTGTCGAATGTATGATGCCGATCAGGCGAAAGAAATGGGCTTAGTCAACACTGTTGTTCCATATGAAGAGTTAGAAATAGAAACCGTAAAATGGGCTCGAGAGATCCTTCAGCACTCTCCTTTGGCGATTCGTTGCCTCAAGTCAGCAATGAATGCTGATTGTGATGGGCAGATGGGACTTTTGGATATGGCTGGTAATGCGACTCTGCTTTATTACCTCTCAGAAGAAGCCAAAGAAGGAAAAAACGCTTTTGTTGAAAAGAGAAAACCTGATTTTTCTAAGTTTCCGCGGCTTCCCTAGTATAGGATTTTAATGAATCCTTGGTTGCTGGCGTTAAGGCCCAAAACACTGTCTGCGGCGGTCGTACCCATTGTGGTGGGTTCAGCTTTAGCTTTTCAGAGCCAACACCCCTTTGTTTTATGGGTCTCTGTTTGTGCGCTTCTTGCCTCCTTGTTCATTCAGGTCGGAACCAATCTTTTCAATGATGCCATTGATTATAAAAAAGGGGCTGATACGCATGAGCGAATCGGTCCCCTCCGAGTGACTCAGTCAGGGTTGATAAAACCAAAATCTGTTCTCTTAATGGCCGTTGCTTGTTTGATCGTAGCGGCGGCTTTTGGCTTTCCTCTTGTGATGAAAGGAGGGTTTCCCATATTGGTGGTTGGTCTTGCATCTTTATTTTTAGCCTATTCTTATACGGGCGGTCCTTTTCCGTTGGCCTATTTAGGCCTTGGGGATGTGTTTGTGGTGTTATTTTTTGGATGGATTTCCGTCATGGGGCTTTTTTATCTTCATACGGAAGTTGTCTCAATGGCTTCTTTTGTTGCAGGAACTCAAGTTGGATTGTTGGCGACGGTGTTGATTGCAATTAATAATTTGCGAGATTTTAAGCAAGACGAAAAAGCTCACAAAAAAACTTTAGCCGTTCGTTTTGGTCAGCAATTTGTCCGGCTTGAGATTTATGGTTTGAATATGGGGGCGTTTTTACTGCTCATTTATTGGATCGCACAGCAGCATTGGTGGGCTGGGATCCTTCCTCTTCTGGTACTGCCTCTTTCTTTAAAAGTGATGAAAGGAGTGGTTGAGAACGAGCCCGGACCTATATACAATAAATTTTTAGCAATGGCCGGTGCTGTTCATCTTTTGTTCGGCTTGCTTCTAACGATTGGCATTGCCATTAAGGTATAGATTTTGAAAGTATTAACTCACAAATACAAACTTTCGCCTCGACAGTCGCTCAATGCACAAGCGGCTGATGATAAAAGAGAAGGGACATTGTTGCAGGTGCAGTTTGATGATGATCGAATTGGCTATGCCGACTTGTTTCCTTGGGTTGAACTTGGTGATTTGACCTTGTTAGATCAATTGTGGTCGTTGAAGACGGGAAACTATACCGAAGCGGTTCAGCAAAGTTTGAATTTGGCAAGAATTGATGCCGAAGCTCGCTGGAGTAAGCAAAAGTTGCTTTCGGAAGTGAATTTAAAAAATCATTTTCTCATTCCCGATATTTTAAAGATGCCTGAAGAGACGGTGGAATGGATTCAAAAAGGGGCGTTTAATAAAGTTAAGGTGAAAATGGGGCGAGAGCTGCTCAAAGAAACATTGCTTTTAGATCAGCTGGCTCAGATCTTAGGTGATTCCGTTAGGTTCCGTTTGGATTTTAATTGTAGTTTAGAATTCGACGAATTCGAAAGCTGGATTCCCTCTTTAACTCCCTACTTGAGATCTCAAATCGAATACTATGAAGATCCCTTTCCCTATCATCCAGAGTTTTGGGAGGCGATATCAGAGGTGTTTAAGGTCACTTTGGCTTTAGATCATGCTGCTGACCCCATCGCTGTTCAGGCTCGAGGGGCTGGAGTTATTGTTATAAAACCGGCAAAGCAAAATGCTGAGAAGATTCTGCATACATTGGCTCCCATGAATAAGAGATTTGTGTTTTCTCATTATATGGATCATCCAGTGGGTCGGATGGGCGCGATTTATACGGCCATGGAGATGCAGAAAAAATATGGCGAGCTCATTTTAGAGTGCGGTCTGAATGACTTTGGTTTTTACGATGAAGATGACTTTTCACGTGAACTTGTTGCAGATACTGCGCAAACAAAGATCTTAGATTCCGGTTTTGGAATTGGCTTTGATGAACAGCTTTCAGATTTGGAATGGAAGAAGTGGATATAGATTGGTTATCTTCTAAATCTTATCTTTTTGCCAATCCTCGAACTCCTAATGACCAAAAGAAACTGATGGACCAATTGCAATGGTCGAGTCACCTCGATCTTATTTGGCTTTCTAGTTCGGGATCGACAGCCCACTCTGGTGAGATAAAACTGGTGGCTCTCAGTAAGAAAGGGTTTCTTGAGTCGGCACAAGCTGTAAATAAGCACCTTAAGGTTCGGGAACGAGATGTCTGGTTGAACTTCTTGCCGCTTTATCATGTGGGCGGACTTTCGATACACGCTAGAGGGTTTCTTGGTAAAAATAAGGTGTTTGAATTCTCTCAAGATAAGTGGGATGCGGATGTCTGTTTTCAAAAACTGAAAGAGTTCAACGTGAGCCTGACCTCATTGGTTCCCACACAGTTGTTCGATCTTGTTGAGCGGGGATGGACTGCTCCTGCTGCTTTACGAGCAGTCCTTGTTGGTGGAGGAAAACTTAAGGAAGAGCTTTATAAAAGAGCACGACAGTTAGGGTGGCCAGTGTTGACCACCTATGGAATGACAGAGGCTTCTTCTCAGGTGGCGACAGCGTCCTTGGAGAGTTTAAAAAATGATCGCTTCCCAGACCTTACGATTCTTTCTCATGTCGACATAAAGATCGACAACGGAGAGATTTTTGTTAAAAGCCCTGCTTTGCTAAAACATTCTGTGATTCTAAAAGAAGGTGAACAAGTGTGGACCAGCTACGGCGACAATGACTGGTATCCAACAGGAGATTTGGGTGAATTCTGCGATGGCTATTTAAAGATTTTTGGACGTCAAGGAGATATTGAAAAGGTCAACGGCGAGTTAGTGAATTTAAATAGACTGAATGAGATTTTATCTGAAACACTCACCGAGCAAAGATTTTCGCAACAGGGTTGTTTTTTATTTGTTCCCGATCTGAGATCCGGAAAGAAAGTAGAACTGGTGTTAGAGACAGAGA
>JAGRAG010000137.1 GCA_020435025.1 Bdellovibrionales bacterium
CACCATTTTTTTCCGGCATCACCATATCCATCAAAATCACATCGGGTCGATGCTGAAGGGCCAATCGAACAGCCTCTTCTCCATTAGTTGCTTCGGCGACAACAATCATCCCCACTTTGTCTGTAGCTTGGCGAACTATCTCTCTAATGAACGGGGCGTCATCCGCCACCAGCAATCGAATACTCATAGCTTTATAATAGTAATCTTTTGTGGCTCATGGTAGTTTTCTGCGACATGTGGTTGTGAAATTTTAGGGCAGAGCCACTCTGAATAGCTACTGAAATAGAATCTGGACGAAAGCTAGTTTTATGGAACCGACTTTTTCTGCCAAATTGATTGCTTTTTTCTCAGGATTTAGTGGTGCTGCTGCCTACGGAGCCGTCTTTGGAGTTTTACTCATTTGTGGACTAGGGGTTCCTATTCCTGAAGATATCACACTTCTGGCTGCTGGCATTTTAGCCTCTTTAGGAAAAATGAGTTTAGCCGGAGCTATCTTCATCGGACTCATCGGAGTTCTTGCAGGAGATGCCTTTTTGTTTTTTATGGGCCGCATTTATGGCTATCGTGTCTTTAAATTGCCGTTGTTTCGTACTTATTTTACGGAAAAGCGAATTCATGCCGCTCGCGAAAAAGTTCTTAACAACTCAAAATTTATCTGTTTTACAGCCCGATTTTTACCCGGCCTGCGCGCCCCAATATTTTTAACCTCTGGGGTGATGGGTGTACATCCCTTTACTTTTTTTGCCTTAGATGGTGGTGCCGCTCTGATTAGCGTTCCTGTATGGGTGGTGCTTGGTTGGTGGTTTGGAAACAACATAGACAATGCTCTTACTATTGCCAAAGAAATTCAGCTGTATCTCTTATTAGGGGTTGCTTTGCTCATCATTGGCTATGTACTTTTTAAGCGTGGCAAACGACGACCCTCGCCGATGGAAACAACTGAAACTTAAGGTTTATAAAAAACGCCCTTAAATTAATTCCCAAACTTAATTCCTATCTGAAAAAAGGTGCGACTTTGATTGACGACCACTCCCGAAGGCGAAATGGTCGTTTCCGGGTCTGCCGTATTAGCTTGACCGCCAAAGAGATTTTTTTCTACAGCGTGTTTAAGTTTCCAAAACACGACCTGTTTTCTGCTAAACTGAAATTCTTGACCAATCCAAAAGCCGACTCCATTGGTCTCACTGTCATTTCCCGATTGAATATCAACAGCAGCAGCAGATTCTAAATGATTTAATTTTGGAGAGATCTCAAAACCCAAAAAATTCCGCCGCCCATTTTCCATCTCCCCTTTTCGTTCAACAGATAAGACAATGCCTGAGCTATTTAAATTTACTCTTTGTGTTGAGTCGGATGGAATTTTTAATGCGTAATCACGAAATAGAATTTCATAGTTTAAGATGGGGCTAGATTTTTGACTGTTTGAAAAGCGCCGAAAGACAAATCCAATGTCTACCCATAAATGATCAGCGGCGATTCTTTCATTTCCAGAAGGGCTCGAGACGATATCGTTGCTCAGAGAACTTTTAATTTCCGCCTTTAACCCTAAAAAAGGACTGAACCAAACTCGTGCCGCAAATGCCATACCTGGGCCATAAGCAGAGTAGTCCCTAAACCAATAGTTGCTGTCAGAGTGAATCGAAAAATACATCGGAGATACTGAAACATCTAAAATATTTCTTCGTTCATCATCTTGATCTATATTCGAAAAGTACTTTTTAGTGGCTTTATGACCCTTGTGCGGCAGCAACTCTTCTATCACTTCAAGATCCGATGGCCTTTCATCAGGCTCGGTGGGACTTGTAGGGCTTTTAGAATCTGGTTTTTTATTTTCAACAGTCTTTGTGGCTGGATCACTCCCACCCCCAACCCCCGACTGGTTGCTTTGAGAAACCGAAGTTTTTTCTTGTCGAAGATCTTGGTTTTGATCAATCTGAGAAGACCTGGTTAAGTTTTGTTGCTGACGCCGTTTACTTCGCGAATATCGACTTTTTTCTAGGGACTCTTCCCCAACATTGGACCGACTTTCTTGCAAAAGTAATTTCGTAGAAGGATCCACTTGAGCCCATGCCACTGAACTCACCAAGACTAAAATCCAAAGTATTAAGGATCTACCCATGAAATTCATCCTCTTTCTATAAAAAATATCGGATAACCAGCCTCTGATCTTGACCAAATTTGACCGGGATTTAAGAAAATAGGACAATAGATTTATGAAGAAATTCTTACGTAATTTCCATACGGTAACGCGCGCGCTCATTGGCCTGTCTTTCTTGGCCCTTTCTGTCTTTTCCTTTGCCGAGGAGAGTCCTCCACAAATTCCCTATAAGGCAAAGTACCGCAGTGCCGTCGATGAAAGACTGACGGTTCATCGAATAGCTGTTTTACCAACGACGGACAATCTTCAAGGCATATACGCTCGACAAATTGAAAAACACATCATTAAGGAATTAAATAACAATCAACATTGGGAACTAGCTGATGACACCACAGTAGGCCCTATGCTCACCCCGTCCGAGTTAGAAGAAGACGCTGCTCGAGTTAAGGAAATTAGCGAGTCACTTACTGCCGATGCATTCATTGCCTCTCGGGTCACTAAAGGACCCTCTGGAGTCAGTATTCAGCTCAATCTGTTTCTGACTAGTGATCACAAGTTGCTCGCACAATCTATAAAAAAAGGTATTTCTAGGTTTGAAATTGTAGCTCTTAAGGAACAAGTGAGCGAAATGCTCAAAGAAGTCCTGGGAAAAATCCCGTACGACGCTCTTGTATTAAGCCGACAAGGAAATCTCGTCACAGTAAATCTAGGTAAAAGGGATGGAATTGAAAAAGACAAAGTCCTGACGGTTGTTCAAATTATCAAAGAGCATCGCCATCCGAAATTTGGAATTCTTATTAATACCGACAAGGAAATTCTTGGGAAAATACGGCTACTAAAAATCGACGACTCTTTAAGCTTTGGCAAGATCATTGTGGAGCGAGAGCAGGGAGCCATTCAAAAGTATTCGAAAATTTCCGGCTTAGATTTTGTCACTTATGACAAGGCTATTGATGGACTGTCTGGATCTCAAGAGACCAACTCTTCGTTAATGAATCGTCCAGATGGCAAAATCTCGTTTGGCAAATCAGCGTTGGCGTGGCTACCTCAAAAACCTCCTACCTTTGGTCAAATTGGCGCCTTTCTTGGGCTAGGCATGCTGACGGCCGCACAAAATACCGGTACAAGCTCTTTGTCTGCAAGAGACCCCATTTATCCGAACGTCACGTTAGATTTTGAATTGTGGCTTACCACAGATTGGACTATGCGCTTTAAAATTCGACAAGGGATTGGTTCTTCTAGTAATCCCCAAGGTAGCAGTCCAAGCACCCTCTCACACTCCATCAGTAGCTATGACCTTCTAGCACAAAAAACCTTCCGCATCGGTCCTTCAATTTGGGGCAGCCGAGTCGACTTAATAGGTGGCCTAACTAGCTATAGAAATCAAGTCGACGCAGTTTCTGGAGGTCTTACCTCTCTTGAATATAGCGGCTATAAGTTAGGTATTGATGGCTATATACCCGTCACCAAGAACTTGGACTGGGGTGTTGGAGCTAATTTGTTTTTCACTCTCTTTTCAAAACTAAACGAGAGCCCCAACATCTCGGGCTCCGCCTCAAACTCCATAAATAAATTTGGTCTTTATGTTCAAAAAAAATTAGGAGTTAATATTAAAGCGGTTGGGGCCTTGGATTTCGAGCTTTACTCTTCGAACTTCTCAGGAGCTACGGCGGTCAGTGCTAGCCAGAAGCACACAACATTAAATGCAGGCATTTATTATATGTTCTAAATATATGCGCATTTTTCTCTTAATTATCATCCTATCTTTAAAATTTTTTAGCGATGCAACAGAAAAAGATTGCATGAAGGAGCTTGGGCAAAACTACATTCAATTTGAAAAGCACTATATGAACGCACTTTATACAAAAGATTTTAAAGATTATGCAGACCTTGGATTGTACATAAATAAAATTGAAGAGTTCCTTTCCAACAAATGTGTCGACAAAAGAAAGCTGATTAAAAAATATCCCCTTTTTAATATGAATTTTGACCTTCGAACGGGAAAAATCAATCCGAGTTTTTACAATAGATTTTCTCAAGATGTCTATATCAATATCAACAGGCAGTTCGCTCACGGTGCCTTTGAGAGTGGACTTAAACTGCTTGATGAAATCAAAACTGTTTTCGACAAATTGAATCATCCGATTCCGGCAAATCTTACAGATAGAAAGTATTTCTCTTCACCAGAAAAAACCTGCAGTTTCATCGATCTCTCCGACCGATTGCCACCAATAAGAGATCAGAATCTCGCTGGCTGGTGTGTTGCTTATAGCTATGCTGATCTTTTCAGCTTTGAATTATCACTACCCATTTCAGGACGCCATCTCGGACATATTTTGGGGCCCAGTGGACAGTCAGGCAGGGGACCCGACTTTGTCAAATATATGGCCTCTACAAATGGTCTCTGTAAAGAAACCACTCTTTCTTCCGATCTTCCCCCTCTCAATTTTATTGAACAGATCGCACTAATAGAAAAAGAGGCTTTGCATTTGTCACAAGAGCAATGCTCTTGTGACGGCAGCCAAAGTGAGTGCGACTGCTCAAAGATACTGTCACTCAGTAAAGCTCTGTTTGGATCAGAACTAGAATCAAAAGTAGAAAGCTATATTCAAGTATTTCCTTTTCGGTTTTATAACGATTTCCACGCGACAAAAGAAACGCCTCTTCAAACGAAGCTAGATGACAATCGATTCACATCGCAAATCGCGAATTATCTTTGTCGAAGTGACCGTAAGGACTTAACTTTTAGGAAAATGCGAATAAAATTGCAAACCTCTACTGTTATTGGAACGGACTTTATTGATCAAGGACTCAACAACAAAAAGCCGGTACGAATTGGTTACCCAGTCGAAGCCATGAATCCTAAAACAAAAGATCGTGGTGGCCATTCTGCAGTTGTTGTCGGTCGACGATTTAAAAACAATCAATGTCAATATTTGATCCGCAACTCTTGGGGTTCAGGACAATGTTTGAAATTGATCAATGAGGAAGACGCCTGCTTACCGGCGGGGCACTTCTGGGCTCCGTTTACACACCTAGACCCTATTATCTTGGATGCGGGATACCTTGAGGATTTGAGAAGATAAACTTGATAAAAAAAAAGGCTTCCCAAAGGAAGCCTTTTTATCAGATCTCAACTTAAAGATCTGATTACATCATGGGCATTCCGCCACCCATGCCGCCCATGCCGCCGCCCATACCGGCTGCGCCAGCATCGTCAGCTTTAGGAGCATCTGCAATCATTGTCTCTGTAGTCAGCATCAAAGAAGAAACAGAAGCTGCATTTTCTAAAGAGCATCTGCAAACTTTAACAGGATCGATGATACCCGCTTTTAAAAGGTCTTCATATTCCTCTGTTAGAGCATTAAAGCCATAGGCACTTCCCTTACCGTGAAGCACGCGATCAATGACGATCACTCCATCCAATCCAGCATTTGCAGAAATTTGACGAAGGGGCTCTTCACAAGCTCGCTTAACTATGTTCGCTCCGAATTTCTCTTCAGAAGTCAGATCAAGAGTCTCTACAACACGAGAAGCTCTTAAAAGAGCGGTACCGCCACCAGGAACAACCCCCTCTTCTACTGCTGCGCGAGTGGCATTGAGAGCATCCTCAACACGAGCTTTTTTCTCTTTCATCTCTACTTCAGAAGGCGCACCTACATAAATAACAGCAACTCCGCCAGCTAACTTAGCCAAACGCTCCTTTAGCTTTTCTTTGTCATAGTCACTTGTTGTTTCTGCAATTTGCGCTTTTACTTGAGCCACACGAGCTTGAATGTCTTTACTGGAGCCAGCACCATCAACAATCGTCGTGTTGTCTTTATCAATAACAATGCGTTTCGCTCCGCCAAGATCATTCAAAGTTGCCTGCTCTAGTTTCATACCAGTATCTTCGCTGATAACTGTCGCACCTGTTAAGATAGCAATATCTTCAAGCATTGCTTTACGACGGTCACCAAATCCAGGAGCTTTAACTGCTGCAACTTGAAGTATTCCACGAAGTTTGTTCACCACTAATGTTGCAAGTGCCTCACCCTCAACATCTTCTGCAAGGATCAATAAAGGTTTTCCTTGCTTGGCTACACCTTCAAGAACTCCAACAAGGTCTTTCATTGTGCTGATCTTTTTATCATAAATAAGAACGGCTGGATTTTCAAAAACCGTTTCCATGCGCTCAGCATTAGTGATGAAGTAAGGAGAAAGATAACCGCGGTCAAACTGCATACCTTCAACAACATCTAACTCTGTTTTAGCCGTTTTGCTTTCTTCGATCGTGATCACACCTTCTTGGCCCACTTTTTCCATAGCTTCAGCAATCATTTCTCCAATTTCACTGTCGTTATTTGCAGAAATAGTTCCAATCTGTGCAACTTCTTTGGTTCCTTTTACAGGTTTTGCTAATTTCTCAAGCTCGACTTTAATTGCAGCTACTGCTTTGTCGATTCCTTTTTTAATCTCCATGGGATTGTGACCAGCCGTCACAAGCTTTGTTCCCTCACGGAAAATAGATTGCGCCAAAACAGTTGCAGAAGTCGTACCATCTCCAGCATCATCATTTGTTTTGCTAGCCACTTCCTTAACCATTTGAGCACCCATGTTCTCAAATTTATTTTCTAGTTCGATTTCCTTAGCAACGGTCACACCATCTTTAGTGATCAATGGAGCACCAAATGCCTTATCAATAACAACGTTACGTCCCTTTGGACCAAGAGTCACTTTTACAGCGTTCGCTAAAGTGTTGACTCCAGTTAAAATAGCTCCGCGAGCTTCATCGCTAAAACGAATTTCTTTACTCATGTTACATTCCCTTTATTTTCTCTGATTAATTAAAAATTCCCAAGACATCATCTTCACGCATCATTAAAAACTCAACACCGTCAAGTTTTAACTCAGTACCTGAATATTTACTGAAAAGAACCTTATCCCCGGACTTAACTTCCAGAGGCAACACAGTTCCATCTTCTAAGATGCGACCTTTCCCTGTTGCGACGACTTCCCCTCGTTGTGGCTTTTCTTTTGCTGTATCAGGTATGATGATTCCACCGGCAGTGACATCTTCTTCGCCCATGCGTTTTACCAATAAACGATCATGTAGCGGACGAACGTTCAGCTTTGACATATTTTTCTCCTCCAATTATTAGCCTTCCAGTTTCGGAAGTTAACTTAATGTCATAAATCGGCGTAAATATGGAGTCGCTGCGAGGAGTGTCAAGTTCAGCTCTTCACATTTTTTAATTGCACTTTTTTAGCTTGTGATTTCAATAAGATAAAAAATTATAGGGATGGGTTTTTATTTTCTACAGGTGGAACGCCGGTCAGGCGAGGCTGGAATCCCACCTCCTTGCTGCGACGCAGCTTTAAGTAGGACCTTACAATTTCTAGCATTTCTTCTTTTGTCAGCTTTTCCAACAGACCTGCCAACTTCTTGTCGCTTTCTTCGAAGTTGGTCAGGTAATTGGCCACGTAGTCTTCCAATGTCAAATCCCGCGCGAATTGAAGGTTTTCCCTTAATACATCAAGCTCCAATTCACTCTGTTTAAGTTCATCACTGACTTTATTGTTGCCACTTGCTGATCCAATTCTCTTCCTTTCTAGAACAATCTTGTTAGATAACCGTACAACTCGGTTTTGAGCCTCAACAATTTGTCGATCCTTCCAAGAGTTAAATCCCAAGACAGTGGGACCGACTTGAGTTTCCTCTTGAACTGATTCAACCAAAGCAGATGAAGAAATCTCCTCGCTACCAGTCCCATCCATCGATTTTGCAAGGCCAGAGGGGCCCACGAGGGAAGCAAAAAACAAAACTGTTACCATTTTAAAAAGTTTATTCATTTAAAAACTCTATTCTACTTTCACGTTCCACAGCAAACTACCCGTCCGTCAGAATTCTACTGGGGCTGTTCCATCTGTTTTAGAAAACTCCACCGAACACTCTTGTTACATCAATCCCTATGCCACAAAAAAGTTACGTGTTTTAAATAGCTTACATCCATTCCTTCTGTGAAAGAATTTCCCAAATCCCGCAAAAATTGGTACCAGTATCTTTTTGGTTCCGA
>JAGRAG010000138.1 GCA_020435025.1 Bdellovibrionales bacterium
CCTCTGGCCTAGTCGTGCACCCCTCTGCAGGTCATATTACCGACACCCTAGTTAACGCTCTTATTTTCCACAACAAAACACTTTCTGTTGGACTCGACGCCAATCGACCGGGAATCGTTCATCGCCTTGATAAGGATACGAGTGGACTGATTGTGATCGCAAAAACGGATCTAGCGCTTCAGCACCTGGCTCAGCAATTTCAAAGTAAATCCGCCTTTCGTATCTACAGAGCCCTTGTCTATGGGACTCCTAAATCGGAAGTTGGCACACTGACATCTTTTATCGGACGACACCCAACGGACAGAAAAAAAATGGCCTCTTTAAAAAGTCGCCCGGAAGAATCTCAAAAGGGAAAAAAAGCAATCACGCATTATGCAACGCTGGAATCTCATGCCTCAGGAATTACTCTTATTGAGTGCCGACTTGAAACGGGCCGAACGCATCAAATCCGTGTTCATTTAAGTGACATCCAACATCAGATTCTGGGTGATCCCATCTATGGTGGAATCAACAGAAGTAAAAATTTAAAATCAATGGCCCTTCGTCAAGAGGTTAAGAAACTCGAAAGAGTGGCTCTGCATGCGGCTTTTTTAGGACTTATTCATCCCAGAACAGAGGAAGCCCTTTTTTTCCAGGCACCCTGGCCAGACGATCTTCTTGCTCTCACGACAACCTTAGGTTTTTCAAAATATGACTCCTTACCTGTTTCAAAATAACGTCATTGGACACACTTTTCCGTTTCCTAACGGTTATGTTTTTTTTGGGAACCGCTTTGGCTCTTTGGAAATTCTGCAAAAGGCTTTCCCGGAAATACAGTTTTGTTTTTTAAAGCAAGTTCATGGCAGACAGATCGTCAAACAGCCAGCAGCTTTGGCCCTGTCTGAAGCTGACGGACATTGGACAGAGAGATTTCATTTAGGTCTAATGATAAAAACTGCTGATTGCTATCCTATTTTTTGGACGGATGGTAATGCTATTTGTGCTCTACATGCTGGCTGGAGAGGAGTCGCCCAAAACATAGTTCAGGCGAGCTGTCAGCTCGTACCCGCAAAACCTCTTTCGGCCTTCTTAGGCCCGGCTATCTTAGGGCCGAGTTTCGAGGTGGGGCTTGATGTTGCAGAGACCATACTAGGTCCATTTTCTAAGGAACATCAAAAACAGTATACCTATCCTCACCCAGATCCTAAAAAGGCCTATATTGATTTAAAAAAAATCATCGAAAAGCAATTTAGAGATCATAACTCTGAAGTGCAAATTCAAGACTTAGACCACAACACCTTGCTGGACACTAGCTATTTCTCTTATAGACGTCAGGCTGAGGAAGCGGGAAGAAACTTGAGTTTTATTGTCAAGGTTCCACAAAACAGCTAAAGTATTCTCATGACGGAAAACAACACTCTCGACGAAAGTCGATTGAAAATTCTACTACAGGTCATGCTTTTTGTAGCCTTACTGTCTGCATCTATCATTACTGTCTTTCACACTGATATTCGCTTAAATCTAAAATCTTTTTTTTCAGGCCCTTCTCGCACGGTTTTGTCTGTTGTCATCGGTGATGTCATGGGCAATGGAACAGCTGCAAAAGTCGTAAAAGTGCAAACAAAAGACAGTCTTCTTATAGAAATTTACGATGCCCCTGAAAATGGGGCTCGCAAGCTTCTACACACTTTAAAAATCCAAGACCCTCATGACGGCTATTTTCATTTAAATGGCTCGGCAACAAACCTTGCCTTAGAAGATATAGATAATGACGGAGTGGTTGATATCATTGCTCCAAGCTTTGACGCCAATATGGTCGCCCATTTAAATGTGTACAAATATGACCCTCAGCTGGAAACCTTCGTTCCCATCACCTCTGCCGACACACCATTGAACGACAGCGCCGTCGTTCAATAGATCTCCTGTTTCGTTTTTTCAAATTGCATTTTTTAATTGCGAATAAATTCGTTAAAAAGATTTGTATGCACTTATTATCGTTCAAAAGCGAGTTCGGATCGGTGCGGTGCTCACGAAGGTGAGCGGCGCTGCCGACCGCTCTGTTTGAGGTTTTTGAGCGATAATAAGTGCATACAAATCTTTTTAACGAATTTATTCGCAATTAAAAAATGCAATTTGAAAAAACGAAACAGGAGATCTATTTATCGAACCGCTTCTTTTAGGGCAGATATGATATAGTCTTGCGTTTCTTCTTGTAAAAAAGGATGCATCGGTAGGCTCATGACCTGTTGGCTCGCTTTTTCGCACTCAGGAAGTTCAAGTCCCTGAACAAGATCCTTATACACAGGTTGCTTATACATGGGTGATGGATAGTGGACCGCTGTGGGGACACCTTTTTCTTTTAAGCGCTCTTGAACTTGAGGACGGTTGGATACACGCACGGTAAACTGAGCCCAGGCACTCACACAATCATCACTTACTACTGGTAAAACCAATTCCGATACGTCGGCCAAACCTTGTAGGTATCTTTTGGCAACGACTTGGCGTTGTTCAACTTCTTGATTAAACTTAGGAAGCTTCACATTAATCACCGCACATTGGATGCTATCCATTCTGCCATTGATTCCTAAGCGACCATGGGAGTAGCGTTCCACCTCGCCATGCATACGAATTTGTCTTAAGACTTCGGCGAGCTGATCGTCATCGGTAAAAACGGCACCACCGTCACCATAACACCCTAAGGGTTTAGCTGGGAAAAAACTGGTGCAGCCAATCGTTCCAAGACCTCCACTTTTTTTACCCTTGTAGCTGGATCCAAAACTTTGAGCAGCATCTTCGACAACAGCAACTCCGTGTTTTTGGGCCAAGGTATTTATCGCATCCATGTCGGAAGGCTGGCCGTAAAGACCGACGGGAATGATGGCTTTGGTTTTTTCTGTAAAAGCCGATTCCAACAAATCTGTATTGATGTTGTAAGTAACCGGGTCAATGTCAACGAACACAGGGGTGGCCCCTACAAGACTAACGGCTTCCGCTGTCGCAAAAAAAGAAAAGCCAGGGACAATCACCTCATCTCCAGGACCTACTTCTAAAGCCATCAATGCCATCATCAAGGCATCAGTTCCGCTGGCGACAGCCCAAGCATGTTTTACACCGACATACTCCTCAAGGGACGTCTCGCACTGGGTGACCGCCGGACCTAAAATAAACTGACTGCTGTCTAAGACTTCATGAATCGCCTGATCCATTTCTTCTTTCATATTCTCATATTGGGTCTTTAGGTCGATAAATGGAATTTGCATAGAACACCTCTTGGATCAAAACAGCCTCAGTGTTCTTTCTATCTGAGAGAATATACTTAGGGAAGCCCTCGACGCACAAAGCTATGTTACAAGTTCATGAGATGTCATTGCCGCCCTCTTGGGAACTTGATACCTTGGCTCCATGTCGGCCCTTCCCTGGTTATTTGTATTTTATTTGCTCTCTCTAACAACGTCTATTGCTGGCATGGAACTCTTTTCCGGATTGATCTTTTTCACAGTCCTTTTTGCTTATCATAAAAAGAAAGGTTCTTTACCTCAACTGGTCATTCCCCGTTCCCTTTTTTTTATAGCCTTAGGCTTAATAACGGCTGCCATACTCAGTGGGCTACTCAACCCCGATTACTCTCTTAAAGATCTCCGCTATATCATTGGAGAACAGAGATGGTTGCTGCTTCTTTTTTTCATCTCTATAGGTCTTGTGGCTTTAGAAAAGAGATGGAAGCAAGGCCTTCAGGTTCTGACTTATTTGGGATTAGCCCTCAGTCTTTATTCGATTGTTCAAGCTTTTACAGGAATCGATATCGTTCGTAGCGCTCCTTACGCCATTGACGGGACTCGAGGTCTTGGCCTGTGGCGAGCCAAAGGGTTTTTTAGTAATACCATGACCTACTCCTATACCTTTGGATTTATTTTGTGCCTTTTAACTGGAGTGCTTTTATACACCCCCTTTAGAGAAAAAAAGCAATGGGGTCTCTACCTATTGACCACAACAGCCATTGGAAGCAGTCTGTTTTTTACTTGGACCCGAGGCGTTTGGCTGGCTCTTGCGGGCGGACTGTTGGTCGCCCTAATTTATAAGAGCCGAAAGCAAGCTGTAGTTGCTCTGGCTTCTTGCTCGATACTCTTTACCTTAATTTTTTCGCTCAGCCCCACTTTTCGAAACTCTATCGACTCTATTACGGACAGCAAATACGCAAGTAACATAGAACGTCTTTCTATTTGGAAAGCTCATTGGGAGATGTTCCTAGACTCACCGATCATTGGAAAAGGCTACCGACTGCAATCCCGATATCTTCCTGAATACTACGAAAAATTAGGAATTCAGTCAGAGTTTATCAGCCATGCCCATAATAATTTTCTCCAATTTTTAGCCGGAACAGGCCTGACAGGATTTTTGTTTTATGTGGCCTTCTCTTTAGGTTGCCTCATCTACGCTCATAAACTTTTTCTTAAAATTCCCAAAGAAGATCATCTACATAAAGGTTGGATCGTCGGCGTCCTCGCAGCCCTTGTTACGTTCCATTTAGGAGGAATGACGGAAGCCAGTTTTGTCGATGGTGAAGTCCGACATATGCTAGTTTTTACTCTGGCCACCCTTTTTGCTGTCGGTTACAAATACGATCCTCCTAAGCTGTCCGCTCCTTAATTTTTACTTTTTTGAATCCTCTCTTTTTTTGCGAACATCTCTGTCAAAAGGCTCAGACAGTCCTCGCTTCGGCTGCGCCTTCGCTGCGGAACTCGCTTTTGACAGAGATGTTCACAAAAAAAGAGAGGATTCAAAAAGTAAAAATTAAGGAGCGGACAGCCGTGCGTCTAAGGAGGGGATGGATGTGAGGAATTCATACATATGTTCGGCCTGATAAATACTAAAGGGG
>JAGRAG010000139.1 GCA_020435025.1 Bdellovibrionales bacterium
GACAATTCTTACGTCCCCAGTACCAACAACAAATTGTCGCCAATTAATCACATCCAACATACATCGTCAAGATCTTGAATCTTTTACCCCCACATGATATTGCCAACCCTACTTATCCACATCCAAAAGGGTACTTTTTAAGCAAAATTGTTAATACGGGGGCTATATGGTGCAAAACCATCAGATTTGGTCACAGATTAAATCCACATTGAAGGCTAAAAATTCCTCAAACAAGCCCTTACAAATGTGGTTTGAACCGACCAAACTAGTAGATGTCGTAAATAGTGAGCATGGAACTTGCTTTGAAATCGGTGTTCCTACAGAGCTTCATAAGTATTGGATATCACAAAACTTATTAGATTTAATTGCATCTGAAATTTCCGCAATCTATTCTTCTCCTTTTCATATCAAATTGGTGGTGACTGAAAATGGAAGCAAACTAGAGGAGGTGGAGGAGGAGCCGGCGCAGTGCAGCTTTTCAACCGCTCCTAGCACGGACCCCCTAGATCAGCATATGCCTCGGGTTAATATAGAGCCAAAACGACATGTTTCCACGGCTCAAAGAGAAATGGTCAATCCCGACTACACCTTTTCGACATTCGTCGTTGGAAGAAACAACGAGTTTGCTCATGCAGCATCTTATAATATTGCAGAAAACCCCGGTTCCCAGAATTACAACCCATTATTCATTTGTGGCCCAACAGGGATGGGGAAAACACATTTACTAAATGCTGTTGGAAATCAGATACTTAGTTCAAGTCCAGAGCTTAGAATTTGTTATTGCTCTGCTGAAAAGTTCCTTAACGAATGTATCTCTAGCATCCGTCGTAATGAAATGCATAAATTCCGTATGCGGTACCGAGAAAAGTGCGACATTTTATTGATGGACGATATCCAAGTCCTAGGCCGTGGGGAGGCTGTGCAGGAAGAGTTTTTCCACACCCTTAATGATTTTTTTGACAAGGGGCAACAGGTTGTCGTTGCAAGTGACAGAATGCCTAAAGATATTAGGGGTTTAGAGGATAGAATTCGAACCCGATTGGAGTGGGGATTGATAGCTGATATTCAGATGCCAGATATTGAAACACGTGTCGCTATTTTAAAATATAAAGCGGAGCGCCGAAATATTATGATATCTCAAGAAGTTATCAGTTATATAGCTCGAATTTCAAAGAGATCTATTAGAGAGCTAGAAGGAAATTTAAACAAAGTGAAAATGTTTTCCGAACTTCAAGGTCTTAAAATTGATCTAGAATTGGCGAAACGTGTTTTAGCTGTTCACGACGATACAACAACTATCACGGTTGCTGATATTCAAAAACTTTGTGCTGACCATTTTAAAGTCCGTGTCACTGATTTGAAATCAAAGTCTCGGACTAAACCCCAAGTTGTTGCTCGGCAAGCTGCTATGTTTTTGATTAAAAAAAATCTTGGTAAATCCCTCGTAGAAATTGGATCTGCCTTTGGAGGTCGAGATCATACCACAGTTATAAATGCTTTGCGTCGAATTGAAGATCAACTCACTAAAAATTCTGATTTACGTAAAGATATCGATGATATACAAGCAAGAATCCACAACATCACAGGGGTGTGAATAACAAGTGTGGATAAACCTGAGGATTTTGGTGTGGATTTAAAATTTTCTGGTTTTTTTCCACAAAAAAGAAGCGTAAAAGGATTTTTGATAAGAGGATTTTCCACACTAAAAATTTAATAAATTTAAGTATTTAGAGGATAATAACGGAATCAACACGCCTACTACTACTACTGTTTTAAAAATATTTAATTAATAGAAATATAAGGGGAAATAAGGGCATGAAAGTACAGATCGAAAAAGAACACTTATTAGGGTTAATAGGACGATCACAAAACATTGTAGAAAAAAGAAATACAATGCCAGTTCTCATAAATGTTTTGTTAGATGTTGAAGATACCAACCTAAAGTTGTTCGCTACAAATTTGGAAGTCAGCTTAACTGACTATGCTCAAGCAAAAATATTTGAACCAGGAAAAGTAGCTGTTAATGCCAAAAATCTATTTGATATCGTTAAAGAACTTCAAGATGGTCCAATTACTTTAGAGAAACAGGAAAATAATTGGTTAAAGATTACTCAATTTAAATCTGTTTTTAATATTGTAGGGATTAGTCCAGATGAATACCCAATTTTTCCCACATATTCGACGAAAGAATTCATCTCGTTTGATGCTAAAGCCTTAACTGAGATGATAGAAAAAACTATTTATAGTGTTTCTAATGATGAAACTAGATACCACCTAAATGGTGTCTTTTTTGAAAATCTTAAATCGGGTTCGGACATTCATCATAGAATGGTTGCTACGGATGGACACCGATTGAGTTTAATAGATATTCCAGCAAATGGGGAAAACTCTGGGAATAACGGTGGAGTCATAATTCCTCGAAAAGGTTTAGCTGAAATTCGAAAACTTTTAGACTCTGTAGAGGGTGAATTCAAAATGGCTATTGAAGGATCGCAATTGATCGTCAAAAAAGGGTCCACAGTTTTAATGATTCGTCTTATAGAGGGTAAATATCCCAATTATAAACAACTTATTCCACAAAACTTGTCTAAAAAAGTAAATGTCTCTAGAGAATCCCTACTTTCCAGTCTAAAGCGAGTCTCTCTACTTTCAAATCAAAAGTCTAAAGGTGTGACTCTCTGTCTTACCGAGGGAAAAATGAAGATCACTTCAAACAATCCTGAGCTAGGAGATGCTCAAGAAGAGATCGATGTGGATTACTCTGGGGAAGAGTTGAAAATCGGATTTAATGCTAAGTATATTTTAGATGTTCTTGGTAGTTTTAGTGATGAAAGTGTAGATATAAATTTAAACGATCAGCTTTCTCCGGGAATCATTAGGCCGGCAGGCTCGGAAAATTATACATGTGTTGTAATGCCCATGCGCATTTAGCACAAAATTGTTATTTTCCTTATAAAAGTAATAAAAATGTATTTTAAAAACATCCAGTTGCACGCTTATCGAAACTACTCTTCGATGAAGTTAAATCTTCATCCTAAAGTTAATATTTTTTTAGGTAAAAATGGACAGGGAAAAACCAATTTACTAGAGGCCATTTACTTTTGTACAAAAGGTCAAAGTTTTAGACCAGGACATGGTCTTACATATATTCAAAAAAATGATCTTTTAGTAAAGCCTACTTCTGTCATTCACAGCCAGATCTTTGCTCACAAGTTGGAGTTTGACGTTAAAGTGATGATCGAGGAGCATAAAAAACAATATTACGTAAATCAGAGAAAAGAAAACTCGACATTTCTTGCTAGAAAGTTTCCTTCGGTGTTGTTTAGTCCAGAAAGTTTAGCAGTTATCAAAGAAGGTCCAGAAGCACGCAGGCACTTGATCGATGAATTTTTAATGGGTATCTCGGAAAATACGGCAAGAGCTCTTAGAGACTACAAGAGGTGTCTTAAAACTCGTAATAAGGTTCTTCGGGACTATAAGCACGAATTAAAAACACTCGTAGAAACAGAGCGCCTTTTAGAGAGTTTAGATCAGCTCTTTTTGCCTCTTTCGGCCTCAGTCAGTTTCGCAAGAATTAACGCGCTACGGTCATTATTACCGGGATTAAAATCATCTATGTCTTACATATCATGCCGTGAAAATGTGGATATATCTGTGGACTACGTGATTTCTTCATTGAGTAGTCTTCACTTAGAATATGACCAAATTCTGCAAATCCTCACCAGGCGAAGAGATGAACTAAGAAGCGCAGAGTTATCATCGGGAACAACTCTCGTGGGCCCTCACAAACATGACATACATTTTCTTTTTGAAGGCGAAGATTCCCGATTTTACTGTTCTCAAGGGCAGCAAAGAGCTATAATTTTATCTTTCAAAATGGCTCAAATAATGTATCATCGTGAGGTTTTAGAAGACGAACCTGTCCTTCTGCTAGATGATGTCTTGTCAGAGTTAGATGGAGAAAAAAGAGCAAGTTTAGTGAAATTTCTAAAGGAGATACCGTCACAAATTATTGTGACGACGACTGACCTCTCTTTTCCGAATGACTTCGATAGAGCTATGTCAGTATTCGATATTAGAAATGGAACTGCAATTGAGAGAATAACGGGAAACGAGGTCTGCTTTGTCTGAAAATTCAGTCGTTACAGAAACAGGAAATAAATCCTATGATGCTGGTTCTATTCAAGTCCTTGAAGGACTAGAGGCCGTAAGAAAACGACCCGGTATGTATATTGGGGACACGACATCGCGAGGTTACCATCATCTTGTTACGGAGATTGTTGATAATTCTATCGACGAAGCCTTAGCGGGGTTTTGTAAACACGTTAAAGTGACGATCCATGCTGATGGTTCCATTTCTAATGAAGATGATGGTCGTGGAATTCCTGTGGCAAAACATAAAAGTGGCAAGTCTGCTCTTGAAGTCGTAATGACAGTGCTACATGCTGGTGGGAAATTTGATAGTGAAACTTATAAAGTTTCTGGAGGGCTTCATGGTGTCGGAGCCTCCGTTGTAAATGCGCTTTCGTCTTATTGTTCCGTAGAGGTAAAAAAAGATGGAGCAATCTGGCGTCAAGAATACGAACAAGGGGTTCCTTTAGGAGAATTACAAAAAGTAGGTACGACGGACAAGTCGGGTACGAAGACTCGTTTTAAGCCTGATCCTGTTATTTTTAAAGAAGAAGGGTTGGAGTTTAAATTTGATGTTTTAGCAAAGCGATTTAAAGAACTCGCATTTTTAAATGCTGGACTTCATATTACTTTAGAAGATGAACGGAATGGTCGTAAAGAGGCCTATCAATACATGTCTGGTATTAAAGAGTTCGTTTCTCATCTGAACGAGTCAAAAAAGACTATAAACAATGAAGTTATTTATTTTAGTGGCAACAAAGACGACGTTGATGTGGAAGTCGCTCTTCAGTGGAATGATTCTTATTCAGAATCTATATACACCTATTGTAACAACATTAATACAATCGAAGGTGGAACTCACTTAGTAGGATTTAGAGGAGCATTAACTCGATCGGCGAATACATTTGCTCAGAATAAAAACCTTCTTAAAAATTTAAAGGCCAATTTAGAAGGCGATGATATCCGAGAAGGTTTAACAGCCGTTATCAGTGTTAAAGTTATTGAGCCTCAATTCGAAGGACAGACAAAAACGAAGTTGGGGAATAGTGAAGTTCGAGGCGTTGTTGAAAGCTTAGTGAATGATAAGCTTTCAGATTGGTTCGATAGAAATCCAACACATGGAAAAGCGATTATTGGAAAATGTGTCGATTCAGCTCGTGCTCGATTAGCAGCTCGTAAAGCTAGAGATCTCGCTCGTAGAAAAACTGCCTTAGATAGTGGTTCTCTCCCAGGAAAAATGGCTGACTGCCAAGAAAGAGATCCAGCTCTTTGTGAGCTTTATCTGGTAGAGGGAGATTCGGCAGGAGGATCTGCAAAGCAGGCTCGAGATCGTCGAACTCAAGCTGTGTTGCCTCTGCGTGGGAAGATTTTAAACGTTGAAAAAGCTCGTTTTGATAAAATGCTGTCAAATGAAGAAATCAAAATGATGATATCTGCGTTAGGAACAGGAATTGGTAAAGACAACATTCGACCAGAAAAAATTCGTTATCATAAAATAATTATTATGACAGATGCGGATGTAGATGGTTCTCACATTCGAACATTGCTATTGACGTTCTTCTACAGACAAATGCCAGCCATTTTAGAAAACGGATATGTGTATATCGCGCAACCTCCTCTCTATAGGGCTAAAAAAGGAAACCAAAAAGAAGTTTATTTGAAAGATGAAAGAGCTCTTACTGAATATCTTTTAAAAGAAAGTATTCAGAAATTAGAAATTAAAAATTTAACTTCTGGTACTACAGAGGAAGAGCTTCGACATTTTATTTTAGATATTGGCAGATTTGAAAATATCAAACGAATTATGAATGCTCGATTTGATAAAGAAGTGCTCTCTTTTTTAATTTCGTATGATAAAATCCTAAAAGAAATTCTTTCAAGCGAATCGAACATAAAAACTTTTTTCAATGATTTAGAAAAATATTTAGGTGAAAATCCTGAACTTGGAGTCAGTAAGGTTTCTTTAGAAGTCAATAAAGATACCGAGTACGATGAATATAATTTTAAAATTACTTCTACTCGATTTGGTCACAAAGTAGATTCTGTATTCACGCACTCTGAATATGATTCTTTAGACTGGAAAGAAATGCGCCAGATATGGAACCGCTTGGTGAAGGTTGTTTCATTACCAATTCAAGTGGGAGATGAAAAGGAACTCAAAGAATACCTAAACTATCATGATTTTTATGAAGCTTTTATGGAAGAGAGTAAAAAAGGATATTATATCCAGCGATATAAAGGACTAGGTGAGATGAATCCTGAACAGCTTTGGGAAACGACTCTTAATCCAGAAAATAGAAATTTATTGAGAGTGAGTATTGAAGATGTCATGTCAGCAGATGAAACTTTTAGTATTCTTATGGGTGATCAAGTGGAGCCTCGAAGAAAGTTTATCGAAGACAATGCCCTTCTCGTTGGCGAATTAGACGTATAATCAAAGTTAGGTTGAAATATGGAATCAGGCGAAACGCTAAATGTAACTAATATTGATATTAATAAAGAGATGCGAGATGCCTACTTGCAGTACTCTATGAGTGTCATTGTTGGCCGTGCTCTACCGGATGTACGAGATGGTTTAAAACCTGTACATCGGCGCATCCTTTATGCGATGCACGATTTAGGTAACACTCACAACAAACCTTATAAAAAATCTGCCCGTGTTGTTGGGGATGTCATTGGTAAATATCATCCGCATGGAGACACTGCAGTCTACGATACAATGGTTCGTATGGCTCAGGACTTTTCATTACGGGATCCCTTAATTGATGGTCAGGGTAATTTTGGGTCTGTTGATGGAGATACTGCTGCGGCCTCCCGATACACTGAAGTCCGGATGACTCAATTAGCGGAAGAGCTTTTATCTGATATTGATAAAGACACCATCAACTGGGGACCTAACTATGATGATTCTTTAGAACTTCCCTTAGTTCTTCCAGCGAAGTATCCAAACCTCTTAGTTAATGGAAGTTCAGGGATTGCTGTGGGTATGGCAACAAACATTCCTCCACACAATCTTGGCGAAGTAGTGGATGGGTGTTTAACAGTAATTGACCGACCAACTGTTTCTGATGATGAATTAATTAGAATAATTCCAGGCCCAGATTTTCCTACTAAAGGTATTATTTCTGGTTCTCAGGGTATCGTTTCTGCTTATAAAAAAGGACGGGGAGTTATTACCTTAAAGGCCGTTGCAGAAATTGTCAGTGTCAAAGACAAAGAGCAGATAATAGTTACAGAGATCCCTTATCAAGTTAATAAAGCGAGGCTTATTGAGAGTATCGCTAATTTGGTTCGTGATAAAAAGATTGAGGGAATATCCGATATTCGCGATGAGTCTTCTCGTGAAGGAATGCGCATAGTTATTTTTATTAAGAAAAACGAAAACGCGCAGGTCGTACTTAATCGTCTTTATAAATTTACTCAAATGCAGGTGAGTTTCGGAATTATCATGCTGGCTTTAGATGCGAAAAACCAACCTCGCACCTGGAGACTTCGTGGCATGCTCGATGCCTTTATTGAGCATCGAAGAGACGTTGTTACAAGGCGCTGTATTTTTGAGTTAAAGAAAGCCGAAGCGCGGGCTCATATTCTTGAAGGTCTTCGTAAAGCTTTGGATATTATCGATCAAGTTATCAGTACTATCCGTGCCTCAAAAGAGGCTAATGCAGCTAAAACTGCTTTAATCGAAAAATTCCAGTTTACCGAAATTCAAGCAAAAGCCATCTTAGATATGCGTTTGCAGAGATTAACGGGTTTAGAAAGAGATAAGATTATTGCGGAGCTAGAGGAACTTCTAAAAACTATTGATTGGTTGAAGTTTGTTCTTTCTGATGTAACTGAAATTTATAAAATAATAAAAGAAGAACTTACAGAAATTAAATCAAAGTATGCGACACCTCGTCTGACTAGAATAGAAGCTTCTGAAGGGGATATAGAAGACGAAGATTTAATCACTCAAGAAGATGTAGTCGTAACAGTAACTAATTCTGGTTACATTAAACGAATTCCTGTAGATCAGTATAAAGTTCAAAAAAGAGGAGGAGTAGGCCTTAAAGGAGCGGAAACTCGAGAAGAAGACTTTGTTTGGAGAGTCTTTACAACGGATACTCTGTCAACAGTATTGGTTATATCAGATCGAGGAAAGCTTTACTGGTTAAAAGTTCACAAAATACCTCAAGGAACACGAACTTCTAAGGGAAGAGCTATTGCTAATGTCGTACAATTGGCTAGTGGTGAAAAAATGCGAGCATTAATACCAGTCAGTGATTTTTCCAAAGATTGCTTTTTAGTAATGTTAACTGAAAATGGGATCATTAAAAAGACATCTCTTGATGCCTTTGCAAGACCAAGAATTGCCGGCTTATTGGCTTTAACTACAGACCTAGAAGACAATGTTATGGATGCAAAAGTTGCTAAATCGGGTGAATCTGTTTTTATTGCGACTCGATTTGGAATGTCGATCACATTCGATGAAGACAACGTTCGAGCCATGGGGCGTTCTGCAAGAGGAGTTAAAGGAGTTACTTTAGGAAAAGACGATAAAGTGGTTTCTATGAGCATCATTCCAAAAGATTGTAGTTCTACAATGTTGATAGTAACGGAAGGCGGATATGGAAAACGAACTTCGTTAGATGAGTATCGTGTTCAAAGTCGAGGCGGTGTAGGAATTATCACTCAAAAAACAACGGAAAAAGTAGGACCTGTTGTTGCGGCTCGCTTGGTTGAAGAGTGTGAAGATTTGTTGATTACTACTAATCAGGGACAAACGATTCGTATGAAAGTCACTGAAGTTTCAAAATTTGGAAGAAACACACAAGGCGTACGTCTAATGAATCTTAAAAATGGTGAACATGTAACAGGTGTAGCGGTCATTGGAGAAGATGACGACGATAGTAAAGATTCTTAAAAGGACGATAGGTTTATTTGTCGTTTTGACTTTGAGTTCTTGTCAATACTCGTTTCTAAATATTGAATATCAAAGGGGTGAGTCCGCGGCTCGCTCTGAAGAATTTTTAGATGCCGTTGGGTTTTACAAAAGAGTCATTCAAAGGGCTCCAGAATCGGATCTTTCTATAGACGCTGCAAAAAAAGCTGCGAGAATTTCTGTATTACAGCTGAAAAAATACCAGGATGCTGTTGATTTTTATCAACATATAGTTGTTTACGGAAAAAATGATGCTGATAGAAAAGGTGCTCAAAAGCAAATCGCAAGCATTTATTATGATAAACTAGCAAACTATCAAAAAGCTATTGAAGCCTATAGTAAATTATTAGCATTGCCACACTCTCACCAAGAAACAATATATTATTCAATGAGAATTTCTCATTCGTTCTTCTATTTAGGTGATTATACTCAAGCCAAAGTAGAAATAAACAAATTGTTAAAAAGTCAGCTTGAAGAAGAACAAGAGTTTCAAGCTCAACTTTTTTTAGGAAATATATATTTTACGACAAAAGAAATGACAGAAGCTATAAGGGTCTTTACAGGACTAGTTGAAAAATTTCCTGAGCGATCCAGAGAGGAAAAAGTTCCCATGACCATTGTCGTCTGTTATGAGGAGTTGAAAGACTACGATATGGCGATTTCAAAGCTCAAAGAAATGAAACTAACCAATGAATCTTCTGATCAAATTGAATTAAAAATTAGAAGACTAGAAAAGCGAAAAGCGAACCTGCCTGGTTATAGAGGCCTAAGAAAATGAAAGACAAAAATAATCCCAAGAAAAATGGTTTGGTTTTTGTGGCTATGGGATTTGAATTAGTTTTTTTGGTTTTGGGTGGACAGCTGTTGGGCGAGATGCTTGATAAAAAGTACAAGTTGGGCGGCTTGGGGCAAGGCGGTGTCATAATTTTAATGATGTTTGGATGGTTTTATCATTTATTGATTCTACTAAAACCATTTATGGAAGACGACAAGAGTGAAGATCCTTAATATATCAACGCTAAGCGCAATAAAATTCTTACTTATTTTTCCGCTACTTACATTATTTCTAAATTGGTTTTTTGGAAATAAAAATTGGACAAATGAGATAACTGTAGGAGCCGCACTCATGCTGGTAAACATCCTTTTGCTCGGATGGGCCTGGCGAAGAATTTTTATTAAGAAATCTATTGCCTTAGCTGCAAGTGTCATTGTAATTAAGTACGCAATTATTGGATTGATGATTTTCCATCTCGTACAAAGGTCCTCCTTTGAAGTGTTGGGGTTCATTTTAGGCCTCACCTCGGTGATTCTTTCGTTACTGATGGCAGCGTTTATCGATCACAAAAAAGGATTAAGTTAAACTATGGTACATTTTAATTGGACTCAATTATTACCTGGTGTTGGTCATGACCCAAATTACATTGCTTTAGCTACAGCCACAGTCGTGGGAGCGGGTTTAGTTTTATTAAGTATTGCTGGACGAGTGGCTTTGGGAAGCGGAGAAAAAGCTGTTGTTCCTTCTGATAAGTTTTCTTTAAAGGGAATTTTAGAAGTCATTACAGAATTTATAGTTAGTCTTGTAGATATGGTCATTGGTGAAGAGGGTCGACATTTTGTTCCTCTGTTTGCGGCAATGTTTCTTTATATATTAATTAATAACTTTGTTGGTTTGATTCCAGGAATGACTCCAGCAACAGACAATTTAAATACGACTGTAGCCGTTGGTCTTTTTTCTTTCATTGCCTACAACATATATGGTTTTAAGGAACACGGAATTTCTTATTTGAAGCAATTTTTAGGACCTATGCTTTTACTTGCTCCGCTAATGATTATCATTGAATTGATATCCCATATTGTCAGACCTATTAGTTTAGGCTTGCGTTTACAAGGTAACATGATAGGAGACCATACTGTACTTGGAATCTTTTTGGATCTCGTACCATATGGTGTTCCAGTTATATTTTATGGTTTAGGTGTATTTGTCTGTATGATACAGGCGTTTGTTTTTACATTATTAAGTATGATTTATGTCTCAATGGCTATATCACACGATCACTAAGGAGAAAAAGATGAAGAAGGCTTTTTATATTTTGTTGACCTTATTTGCTACAGTACCAGCTTTGGCAGAAGAGGCTGCTCAAGAAGCGTCTGCTGGAAATGGCATGACTGCAATTGCCGCTGCATTAGCTATTGGACTTGCTGCTTTTGGTGGAGCATTAGGCCAAGGTAAAGTAGGATCTTCGGCAATGGAAGGTATAGCTCGCAACCCACAAGCTCAAAAAGAAATGTTTGTACCGATGATTTTAGGTCTTGCATTCGTTGAGACACTTGTTCTTTTTGCATTCGTTATTGCAATTTTAATGTAGTACTAAACTCATTTGCACTCGGCGAAAGTCTTGCGTTAGGACTTTCGCCGTGAGTAAAATATTTGTTTTAACCACTTAAATTCATTGATGATTCTGCCGATAATTATTCGAGTATGGCAGAAGATAGCATAGATCAAAATCAGTCCGAACAAGTTGATATAGAAAGCATGAGAGTTTCTATATTAATGATTGTTAAAAACAAATCACAATTTGGATCTGTAATAAACTTCTTACAGCGTCGCAATTGGGAGTGCAAAGTTGTGTCTCAAATGAATGAGGCGATTTTGAGTTTATCGAGAGATCAACCAGACTTTGTATTCATAAGCTTTAATCATCCCAACCCAAAACTTCAAAAGTTACCAACTGTATTAGCCGCAACCTTTAATACAATTTGCGTTGGCTTTTGTGAAACACCAGATTTAAGAACGGAAAGTCGATTAACTGCTGCTATAATTCCTTACAAACTTGTTGGTGCAGCCTCTGGGCCTAGTATACACCGGAGAGTTAAACAGATACTTGGTGAATTTTACGGACAAGGTGAAAGCAGAGAGCGAAGTATTGAATCAGATGTTAACTTAGGTCATGGTCAAAGTGATGCCATAACTATTTCAGGCGGCAAGAGAACTAGTGAAGTTAATTATGTAAAAGGTGGAAGCAATGCTTATGTGCCTACATCAAATGCAAATACACAAACACGTAGCCAGTTAGCTTATAAACCAAATCATAATCAGACATCATTAAAAACCAATCAAAATGATATTTTTGCTAAGTTACAACAAGCTTTAGCTGGTGGAGATGGGGACTCTTTGGATGAGGACCAACATGAAAGCCTCATAGAGGAATATGAGGAACATGAAAAACAACAAGAATACAACAATGATCAAGATGAAATCGTAAAAAGGGACAGCAATGATCCCTTAGACCTTAACCAAGAAAGCGCTAAAGATAAATCCACTTCGAGTATAATTATAAATAAGGGCACAGGCGTTGAACAAATACAACCTGAAGTTGCAGATGCAGAAGGTTACAAACGTTCGCTTGAAATTCAAAAAGGTGAAAATAAAAAAACAAAAAGCGATATGCAAATTTCGGAGGGAGAATATAAAAAATCTCCAATGATTTTTGAAGAATCAGAAAAACTCAGTCAACAAAACAAAATTAGTTCAGAGGAAGA